>JAGVUH010000191.1 GCA_019136395.1 Gammaproteobacteria bacterium | reverse complement strand
TTGTCAAAGATGCCCATCATCAAGACCGGGAAGATGGAGGAGGCGGCCAGGCCGAAGGCCAGGGCCACCACCTCCGCCGCGAAGCCCGGTGGATTGATGCCCATGTAGCCCGCAACCACGATGGCGGCCGCCATGGAGATGCGCCCCGCCAGGAGTTCCGACTTTTCCGAGATGCTGGGGGCGATCATGCCCTTGATCAGATCGTGGGAAATGGCCGAGGAGATGGCCAGCAAGAGACCGGCGGCGGTGGAGAGGGCGGCGGCCAGACCGCCAGCGGCGACCAGGGCGATGACCCAGTTGGGCAGCTTGGCGATCTCGGGGTTGGCGAGGACCATGATGTCGTTGTCGACCTTGGTCATCTCATTGCCCTTCCAGCCGAAGGACTCGGCCTTGGCCTTGAAGGCCTCGCTCTTGTCGTTGTAATACTGGATGCGGCCATCGCCGTTCTTATCCTCCCAGGACAGGAGGCCAGTGGTCTTCCAGCGGTTCATCCACTCCGGTACCTTGGCGATCTCGACGTTGCCAGCGGCGTCGCCAACTGGACCGACCTGGATGGTATCCATGAGGTTGAGGCGCGCCATGGCGCCCACCGCCGGGGCCGTGGTGTAGAGGATGGCGATGAAGACCAGGGCCCAGCCCGCGGAGGAACGGGCGTCCTTGACCTTGGGCACGGTGAAGAAGCGGATGATGACGTGGGGCAGACCGGCGGTACCGATCATGAGGGAGAGGGTGAGCAGGAAGATATTGAGGGTGGAGCCCTTCTGCGCCGTGTAGGCGGCGAAGCCGAGGTCCTTGACCACCTGGTCCAGCTTATCCAGCAGGAAGACGCCGCTTTCAGTGTGGGTGCCGCCCAGCCCGATCTGGGGAATGGGGTTGCCGGTGAGTTGCAGGGAGATGAAGACGGCCGGCACGGTGTAGGCGATGATGAGCACCACGTACTGGGCGATCTGGGTGTAGGTGATGCCCTTCATGCCGCCAAGCACGGCGTAGAAGAAGACGATGATCATGCCGATGATGACGCCGGTCTCGAAGCCGACCTCCAGGAAGCGGGAGAAGGCCACGCCCACGCCCTTCATCTGGCCGATAACGTAGGTGAGGGAGGCGACGAGCAGGCAGATGACGCCCACCAGGCGGGCGGTCTGGGAGGCGTAACGGTCACCGATGAACTCCGGTACCGTGAATTTGCCGAACTTGCGCAGGTAGGGTGCCAGGAGCAGGGCCAGGAGCACGTAACCACCCGTCCAACCCATCAGGTAAGCGGAGGCATCGTACCCCTGGAAGGCGATGATACCGGCCATGGAGATAAAGGAGGCCGCGGACATCCAGTCCGCCGCGGTAGCCATGCCGTTGGCGACTGGGTGGACGCCGCCACCGGCGACGTAGAATTCACCCGTGGAACCCGCGCGGGTCCAGAAGGCGATACCGAGGTAGAGCGCGAACGTCGCGCCCACCACCAAAAAAGTCCACATTTGCAGTGTCATGGAAGGCGTTTCCTCTGAAGGGGGATGTCGGTGAAGCGGGGTCTGAAGGATTCGAGGGCGGCCCAGGAATCATTCATGCACATCGAATTTCTGATCTAGGGCGTTCATGCGCCAGGCATAGAAGAAGATCAGCAGGATGAAGATGTACATCGAGCCCTGCTGGGCGAACCAGAAGCCCAGCTTGTAACCTCCGATCGAGATGGTGTTGAACACGTCGACCAGGAGGATGCCGAAGCCAGAGGAAACGACGAACCAGATAACGAGCAGGACGGAAAGAAGGCGGAGATTGGCCTTCCAGTAAGCGGCACGGTTCTCGGGTGTCATGGGGAACGACTCCTCGTCTTTCTACTTGGTTTTGGGGAATCCGGACCCTTGCACGCACGCTCGGGCGTCCAGACTTGGGGATGCCTGGCCGGAATGGGGGCGGCAGTAGGGTCCTCCTCGCGGTTTTTTGTCCCCTTCGGCCCTGCCACGCCTTGGGGTTGGATGTCATTGTGATTTCGCAATCGAGCCGCTGTCAATGCCTCAAGCCTTTCTGGACGCGGCCTGGGACAGGGCCTATCATTGATAGGTCCGCACCAGGACACAGGGATTAGGACTGGCGGTTTGCCCCTTGGGGTCATAACTCCCAGGTACCAGATCCGCCGCTCACCCTGATCCTGTTCCCTTTGAAGATGCTAACGCGGACAAGGCGGATCGCCATGGACCACCGATCGACCGGTCGCCTTCATGCCGTTCCCGAAGGGTACCAAGGTCAAAGACCTTCCTACCTGGTTCTCACCGTTTTCCTTCCAAGATGAGGAGGTTTTATCGTGTCCGTTGAAGCCTGGGGGCAAATTCGGTCCAATCCGAAATTTCAGACCTTCGTCAAAAAACGCAACCGCTACTCGATCATCATGTCCGTGCTGGTGATCTTCGCTTACTTTGGTTTCATCCTCTTGATCGCCTTCGACAAGGCCTTCCTGGCGCAGCAGATCGTGCCGGGTGGGGTCATGTCCCTGGGGATTCCGCTGGGGGTGGGCGTCATCCTCTTCACCATCGTCCTGACCTGGATCTATGTCCGCCGGGCCAACACCGAGTTCGATGCCGAGGCCGAGGCCATCCTGGAGGAGTCCACCAAATGAACCCCCTTGTCACCACCCTGATCGCGGTCATCGCCATCGCCCTCATCGGCTTTTTTGGCACCGCCTTCGGCGCCGGTCCCGACACCGGCCAAACCCAGCAGCAGGCGACCAACTGGACGGCCATCTCCATGTTCGCCGCCTTCGTCATCATCACCCTGGGCATCACCAAGTGGGCCGCGGCACGCACCCGCTCCGTCGCCGACTTCTACACCGCTGGCGGCGGCATCACCGGCTTTCAGAACGGCCTGGCCATCGCCGGCGACTACATGTCCGCCGCCTCCTTCCTGGGTATCTCCGGCCTGGTGTTCGCCAACGGTTTCGACGGCCTCATCTTCTCCATCGGCTGGCTGGTCGGCTGGCCGGTGCTGACCTTCCTCATGGCCGAGCGTCTGCGCAACCTGGGTAAGTTCACCTTCGCCGACGTCGCCTCCTATCGCTTCGCCCAGACCCCCCTGCGCAGCTTCGCCGCCACCGGCACCCTGGTGGTGGTCGCCTTCTACATGATCGCGCAGATGGTCGGCGCCGGGCAGCTCATCAAGATCCTCTTTGGCCTGGAGTACATTTACGCCGTCATCCTGGTCGGCGTCATCATGATGATGTACGTCCTCTTCGGCGGCATGACCGCCACCACCTGGGTGCAGATCATCAAGGCCGTGCTCCTGCTCGGCGGCGCCACCTTCATGGCGATCATGGTCCTGCTCCAGTTTGGCTTCAGCCCCGAGGCCCTGTTCGCCAAGGCTGTCGAGGTCAAGACCGGTCTGGCCGCCGCCACCGGCAAGTCCGCCGAGGAAGCCGCCAAGGCGGGCGCCTCCATCATGGCCCCCGGTGGTCTCATCAACGATCCCATCTCCGCCATCTCCGTGGGCATGGCCCTGATGTTCGGCACCGCCGGCCTGCCCCACATCCTGATGCGCTTCTTCACCGTCCCCACCGCCAAGGAGGCCCGCAAGTCCGTGGCCTGGGCGACGACCTGGATCGGCTATTTCTACATCCTGACCTTCATCATCGGCTTCGGCGCCATCGTCAACCTGATCCCGAATCCGGGCGAGTACTTCGTCAACGGTGATCTGGCCAAGGGTCTCAACGGGGGTGGCAACATGGCGGCCGTGCATCTGGCCAACGCCGTGGGTGGCAACGTCTTCCTCGGCTTCATCTCCGCCGTGGCCTTCGCCACCATCCTGGCGGTGGTGGCTGGCCTGACCCTGTCCGGCGCCTCGGCCGTGTCCCATGACCTCTATGCCTCGGTCTGGCGTCATGGCAACGTCGACTCCGACACCGAACTGCGGGTCTCCAAGATCACCACCGTCGCCCTGGGTGTCATCGCCGTCCTGCTGGGCATCCTGTTCGAGAAGCAGAACGTGGCCTTCATGGTCATGCTGGCCTTCACCATCGCCGCCTCGGCCAACTTCCCGGTGCTGTTCATGTCCGTGCTGTGGAAGAACTGCACCACCACCGGCGCGGTGGTGGGCGGTACCGTCGGCCTGGTCATGTCCGTGGTCCTGACCGTCCTGTCGCCCGGCGTCTGGGAGGCGACCCTCGGCAATCCCAAGGGCAGCGCCTGGTTCCCCTACTCGACGCCAGCGGTCTTCTCCATCACGGCGGCCTTCGTTACGATCTGGATCGTCTCCCTCCTGGATCGTAGCGCCCGGGCGCAGAAGGAGCGCGCCCTCTATCCCGACCAGATGACCCGGTCGGAGACCGGCGTGGGCGCCGCCGAGGCCTCGGCCCACTAGGCAGCGCCTTGACGGGCAGGGACGCCCGCGGAAAATGCCCGCCTCTGGCGGGCATTTTCGTTAGCGTGAAGGTCACGGGAATGTCTTTCATGATCAGGGGTGTGGCCTGCCGCCTCATGACAGTTAGGGCGGAGCCAGCCAGGGCGGAGCCGGTCGTGAGGAGACCGTATCCTCCCGCTTGACCCTTGATCGACCTGCCCCGGCTATTCAACAGCCGGCGTGTCGCCCCGATATGGGTTCGATCACGGGGCTGCCCCCTGATCCACGAACTTGCTATCTTTCGCGGCCAGACTATCCAAGCGGATCAAGCTATGCGCTATGTAAGTACACGCGGGGGCGTGGCCCCCATCGGCTTCGCCGAGGCGGTGATGATGGGCCTGGCCACGGACGGTGGCCTGCTGGTCCCGGCCAGCCCCCCGCGCCTGAACGACGAGACCCTGCGGGCCTGGGCCGGTCTGCGCTTTCAGGATCTGGCCCTAGAGGTCATGACCCCCTTCGTCGGCGATGCCATCCCCCGGGACGACCTGGCGGATCTGATCGAGCGCTCCTACGCCACCTTCTCCCACCCGGAGGTGACGCCGGTGGTGCGCCTGGGAGATCAATGGCTGCTGGAACTCTTCCACGGTCCGACGGCGGCCTTCAAGGATGTGGCCCTGCAGTTCCTGGGCTATCTCTTTGAATACTTGCTGGAACGGGATGGCGGCCGGCTCAATATCGTCGGCGCCACCTCGGGGGATACGGGGTCGGCGGCCATCGCCGGGGTGCGTGGCAAGGCGCGCATCCAGATCTTCATCCTCTTCCCGGACGGGCGCGTCTCGCCCATTCAGGAACGGCAGATGACGACGGTGCTGGACCCCAACGTCCATACCATCGCCATCCGCGGCACCTTCGACGACGGTCAGCGCATCGTCAAGCAACTCTTCGGCGACCTGGAGTTCAAGCGTGAGCTGAGCCTGGGCGCCGTCAATTCCATCAACTGGGCGCGCATCCTCGCCCAGATGGTCTATTACTTCTACGCCTGGGGGCGGGTGACCGGTGGCGATCCCTGTCATCAGGTCAGCTTCGCCGTCCCCACCGGCAACTTTGGCGACATCTTCGCCGGCTACCTGGCCAAGCGCATGGGCCTGCCGGTCGAGCGGCTGATCATCGCCACCAACCGCAACGATATCCTCAGCCGCTTCGTCCATACCGGGGTCTATGCCGCGGGGGAGGTCTATCCGACCCTGAGCCCGGCGATGGACATCCAGATCGCCTCCAACTTCGAGCGCTACCTCTATTACCTGGTCGATCAGGACCCGGCCCTGGTGGCTAGCCTGCTGGAGGGCATGAGCCGGGACGGCCGTCTGGAGGTGGCAAGTCACCGGCTGGTCCGGGCCCAGGCCGATTTCGCCGCCGTGGCCGTCAGCGACGAGGCGACCCTGGCGCAGCACCGGGGTGCGCGCCGCCCAGGGCCGCGGGGATGTCATCTGCCTCGCCACGGCCCACCCCGCCAAATTCGCCGAGGCCGTGACCCAGGCCATCGGCCGCGAGGCCCCGCCGCCTCCCGCCCTCCAGGGGCTGCTGGAGAAGGAGACCCGCTGTGCCCGCCTGGAGGCCAGCGCGTCGGCCGTCCGCGCCCATATCCTCGCGACCCTGGCCCAGGTGAGCCCATGACCCAGCCCGGTACCCATCCGCTCCCGGGCGACCCGCGGGGTCAGGCCCCCGCCATCCTCATCCTCGATTGCGCGATGGGGAGCAGACCCAGGGCGTCTCCTTTTCGCCGGAGGAAAAGCTCAACATCGCCAAGGCCCTGCTGGAGCTGGTGCGGGTGGATCGTATCGAGGTTGCCTCGGCGCGGGTCTCCCGGGGCGAACAGGCCGCCGTCGCCACCATCCTCGACTGGGCGCGGGGCGCTGGGCTGGATGGCCGGGTCGAGGTCCTGGGCTTCGTCGATCGTGGCCGCAGCGTGGACTGGATCCGTGAGGCGGGGGGGCGGGTGCTCAACCTCCTGGCCAAGGGCAGCCTCAAGCATTGCCAGGGCCAGCTCGGCAAGACCCTGGAGGAGCACGCCCGGGATGTGCGCGAGGAGATCCACCTGGCCCGGGACCGGGGTCTGGCGGTCAATATCTATCTGGAGGACTGGTCCAACGGCTATCAGGACAGCCGCGACTATGTCTACGGCCTGGTGGAGCGGTTGGCGGACACGGGCCTGGGCCACGTCATGCTGCCCGATACCCTGGGGGTCATGACTCCGGAGGCGGTCGCCGCCGCCATGAGCGACATGATCCAGCGCTTTCCGGGGTTGCGCTTCGATTTCCACCCCCACAACGACTATGGCCTGGCCACCGCCAACGTCCTGGCCGCGGCCCGGGCCGGGGCGGCGGCGGTGCACTGCACCGTCAACTGTCTCGGCGAGCGCGCCGGCAATGCCTCCCTGGCGGAGGTCGCCGTCAATCTGCGCGACCACCTGGGGATGAAGCTGGCCATCGACGAGACCCACCTGGCCCGGGTCAGCGAGCTGGTGGAGTCCTTCTCCGGCAAGCGCATCGCCGACAACGCCCCCATCGTCGGCGAGGATGTCTTTACCCAGACCGCCGGCATCCACGCCGATGGCGACCGCAAGGCCTGTCTCTACCACACCCAGCTCAGCCCGGAGCGCTTCGCCCGCCGGCGCAAGTACGCCCTGGGCAAGCTGGCCGGCAAGGCCTCCCTGGCCAAGAACCTGGAAAGGCTGGATATCAGCCTGTCGGAGGAGAATCAGCGCAAGGTCCTGCAACGGGTGGTGGAGCTAGGCGACTCCAAGAAGACCATCACCACCGACGACCTGCCCTTCATCATCGCCGAGGTCCTAGAGAGCAAGGACTACAACCACGTCCAGTTGCTGGCCTGTAACCTCAGCAGCGCCATCGACCTGCCCTCCACCGCCAGTATCCGCGTACGCGTCGGCGCCGGCATCCACACCGCCGCCGGCAGCGGCAACGGCAGCTTCGACGCCTTCATCAAGGCCCTGGCCAAGATCCTGCGGCGCCATGGCATCACCTTGCCGGCGCTGCTCGACTACGAGGTGCGTATCCCCAAGGGTGGCCGTACCGATGCCCTCACCGAGTGCATCATCACCTGGTCGGAGGACGGCGGGGCGGTACGGACCCGCGGTATCCATACCAACCAGGTCTTCGCCGGTATCACCGCGACCCTGCGGCTGGTCAATCTGCTCATTCACCGCTCCCCGGAACTGGTGGCGGCCCTGGGGGAAGGGGAGGGGGTCGTGGCCGCGGCTGCGGATTCAGAGGCCTCCGGCCACCCAGATACCGAACGCGGAGTCCGGCAGTGTGGCGGGAACGCGATCTGAAGCGCGGCGGGTAAACGACGAGGAAGGGGAGGGGTCTATTCAGGCACGGTGTCCTTGTATGGCTTTTCCCGCCGATCTGGTGGAAACTAACCCCCATAGGTTATACCCGGCGCGGGAGCCTGGACTTTTGGGTCCGGCTGGCATCCGGCGCACCACCCCATTCCCTTCGGTGGCGAGACGATGCGAACGACCATCATCCTTCCCCTACTGGCGGCTGGCATGCTCTCTGCATTCCTGTCCCCCGGGCTGATCCAGGCGGCTGACCGCAACTCCACCCTAGCCAAGGACACGCTTGGGCTCGCCGCGGCGAAGGCGGGAGACGCCAAACCCGACAAGGTCTTCAGCGAGGCCATGCGCAGCCAGGACCCCCACCTGCTGACGGCCTCGGGACAGCGCTACGAAAATGGCGTCGGCGTCGCCCAGGATGTCGACAAGGCCCTCAAGCTCTATTGCCGTGCCGCCGGCATGGGCGACGTCGACGCCCAGTACCGGCTCGGCCACATCCATGCCCACGGCCGGGGCGTCAAGCGCGATCCGGAACTGGCCGCCGCCTGGTTCGCCGAGGCGGTCAAGGGCCGGCATGCCTTGGCGGCCACCCAGCTAAAGATTCTCAAGGTCAAGGCCGAACCCAAGCGCAAACCCTCCTGCGCCCCCGCCGGTGGCATTGACACCCGGATCGCCCTGCGCCCCCACCCGGCCTCGGGCGAGATCGCCAAGCTGGTGCATAGCCTGGCGCCCAATTACCGCCTCGATCCCAGTTTGGTGCTGGCGGTGGTCGAGGTGGAATCCAACTTCAACACCCAGGCCCGCTCGCCCAAGGACGCCCAGGGGCTGATGCAACTCATCCCGGCCACGGCGGAGCGTTTCGGGGTCGCGGACGTCTGGGACCCGGAGCAGAACCTCAAGGGTGGCATGGCCTATCTGCGCTGGCTCCTCGACCGCTTCGAGGGCGACCTCAAACTGGCCCTGGCGGGCTATAACGCCGGCGAGGGGGCGGTGGAAAAGCATGGCGGGGTGCCGCCTTACGAGGAGACCCAGGCCTATGTCGCCCGCATCCTGCGCCGCCTGGGTATCGAGGAGGCGACGGTGAAACCGGACGAGGAGACCAGTTAGGTCGCACTTGCCCGCCGTCTGGTCTGGCTGGTTCCGGCATGCTCGGAGCTTATCCGTTCAGTCCCCCTCTCCCCAACTTGCGCCCCCCTTTGCCAACCTCACCTCGCTTGAAAAACCGAGTGTTTTGCTTTAGTTTGAGGCCACTACCCTGCTGGGGGTGCACCGCGTTGGCAAGCCAAGGCCAGACGTGGCGCTGAGAGAGACCCTTGGAACCTGATCCGGGTAATGCCGGCGCAGGAAAGCGGGCCCGCTGGCATTCATGCCCACCCTGCCGCGGCATGAGAGGCATTGCCGGTCCCGCCCTCGTCCTCTCCGCTTCCCCCAGTCCCTGGTCAACCCGGATCCCCCGGGCAAACCATCCCCGGAGTAGGCGGCTGAGGCGGCGTGATTGGTCGCCACCCCACCCCGCTCCTGGCGGCGTGATTGGTCGCCACCCCACCCCGCTCCTGGCCATCGAGGTCTGATGTCATGAGCGCCATTCCCCAGGATTTCATCCGCACCACGGCCCGCCTGTCGGAGGCCGTCACCCGTCCCTTCGCCCGGTCGCGCAAGATCTATGTCCAGGGTTCCCGTCCGGACCTGCGGGTACCGATGCGCGAGGTGAGCCAGACCCCGACCCAGACCCAGCATGGCCCGGAAGAGAACCCGCCGATCTATGTCTATGACACCTCGGGCCCCTACACCGACCCCGAGGCGCGCATCGACCTCCTCGCCGGCCTGCCCGACCTGCGCGGGCCCTGGATCGAGGAGCGCGGCGACACCGAGTTGCTCACCGGCCCCAGCTCCGCCTATGGCCTTCAGCGCCAGCGGGACCCCAGCCTGGCCCATTTGCGCTTTGAACACCTGCGAGTCCCCCGCCGCGCCAAGACCGGGGCCAATGTCAGCCAGATGCACTATGCTCGCCGGGGGCTGATCACCCCGGAGATGGAGTTCGTCGCCATCCGCGAGAACCAGCGCCTGGATGAACTGCGTGCCGACCCACGCTACGCCAAGCTGTTGCGCCAGCACCGCGGCCAGGGCTTCGGCGCCCGCCTGCCAGAGACCATCACCCCCGAGTTCGTCCGCGCCGAGGTCGCCGCCGGCCGGGCCATCATCCCCGCCAACATCAACCATCCGGAGCTGGAGCCCATGATCATCGGGCGCAACTTCCGGGTAAAGATCAATACCAACATAGGCAACTCGGCGGTCAGTTCCAGCATCGAGGAGGAAGTCGAAAAGATGGTCTGGTCCGCCCGCTGGGGCGGCGACACCCTCATGGACCTGTCCACCGGCAAGCATATCCACGAGACCCGGGAATGGATCCTGCGCAACGCCCCCATGCCCATCGGCACCGTGCCCATCTACCAGGCCCTGGAGAAGGTGGACGGCAAGCCCGAGGAACTGACCTGGGAGATGTTTCGCGACACCCTCATCGAGCAGGCCGAGCAGGGGGTGGACTACTTCACCATCCACGCCGGGGTCCTGTTGCGTTATGTGCCCCTCACCGCCGATCGGGTCACCGGCATCGTCTCCCGCGGTGGCTCCATCCTCGCCAAGTGGTGCCTGGCCCATCACCAGGAGAACTTCCTCTACACCCATTTCCAAGAGATCTGCGAGATCATGCAGGCCTATGACGTGGCCTTCAGCCTGGGCGATGGCCTGCGTCCCGGCTCCATCGCCGACGCCAACGACGCCGCCCAGTTCGCCGAGCTGGAGACCCTGGGGGAGCTGACCAAGATCGCTTGGGAGCATGACGTCCAGGTGATGATCGAGGGCCCCGGACACGTGCCCCTGCACATGATCGAGAAGAACGTCACCAAGGAGCTACGGGACTGCCATGAGGCACCCTTCTATACCCTGGGGCCACTGATCACCGATATTGCCCCGGCCTACGACCACCTCACCTCCGCCATGGGCGCCGCCAACATCGGCTGGTACGGTACCGCCATGCTCTGCTACGTCACGCCCAAGGAGCACCTGGGGCTGCCAAACAAGGAAGACGTGCGCGACGGCATCATCGCCTACAAGATCGCCGCCCACGGCGCCGACCTGGCCAAGGGCCTGCCCGGCGCCCAGGTACGCGACAACGCCCTATCCAAGGCCCGCTTCGAGTTCCGCTGGGAGGACCAGTTCAACCTGTCCCTGGACCCGGAGCGCGCCCGCGAGTACCACGACGAGACCATGCCCCACGAGGCCCACAAGGTCGCCCACTTCTGCGGCCGCCCTGGCGGAGGGCATGAAGGAGAAGGCGGCGGAGTTCCGAAAGGAAGGGGCGCACATCTACCAGGCGGTCTGAGAGGTTGTGAAAAAACCTCGCTCATAGAATCTGAAAATTTTTACTAACAATGAGATAGCGATTCTTGGGCTGTGAAAAACCCCCTCTTTCTTCACAAGCACTGACGCCCTGCCTTGGTATGTTCCCCGGGCAGGGGATTCTCCCACCCATTCAGCCTCACCTCCATGCCGGCGGCTCACCGTGACCCGCGGCCGGCTTGGGGGGCTTCCGGGCCAACGCCCGACATGACGCGGGCCAACGCCCGACATGACGCGGGCCACGCGGGCTAATTTCCCTTTCCTCCTCATCGGCCCTCCTGCGTGACCAACCCCTCGTCGGCGATGGCATCAGCGGCGCGCTTGGTTTCATCGGCGGTTCCGCCGCCTTTCTGCTGGGCGTGCTGATGTTGACCTCGATCGATCACTTCAAGGCCACGGAGGAGATCGCCCGGGCTGAGGCTATTGCCTATTCGGCGGCCTTCGATGCCACCGCCGCCGCGCCCGTGGAGTTGCGGCCCCAGATCCGGCGTGATCTGGTCTGTCTGATGCGATCCGTCGTCCAGGACTCCTGGAATGCGTCGGAAGCGAACGATCTCACGGGGGACGAGAACACCCACGCTTGGATGATTCGTGCCTTTGCCACCCTTACCGGGGTCGAATCCGAGCGCTCGACCGAGCAAGCCGCGATTGCCAGGATCGAGGACCAACTTGCGGAGGCCGTGTCAGCCGGGCAGTCGCGGCTGCTATCAGCCCGGGCGCCGATACCCTTGCCGCTGTGGGTCGTCGTCTACCTCAGCATGTTTATCGTTTTTCTGCTGGTGACGGTCTTGCTGCGGCCCTATCCCCTGCTGGAGTTCATCGCGCTTGGCAGCTTGTTTCTCCTCACCGCGGCGATGATCTGGACGCTCGCCGCTTACCAGGAACCCTTCAACAAGCATGATGGTGTCTATATCGCCCCGGAAGGGCTGGAGGCCGTCATGACGCGATTGCGGGATGCCTATCCAGGTCCAGCATGGGAGCCCTGCGAACGGCTGGCGGACTCCGAGCGGGGTTGACGCTGACTACGCCAGGTCATGCGCGGGACTCTGGCCAGAAGCCGGGTATGGGTGTGACATGGTCCGTCACATTTTGACTGGCTGTCACCGTCCGCCTGTGACAATCAGGCGATTATCAGGTGACAGGCAATGCTATAAAGACGAAACTTAATGATATATCAGACTGATTTTCCGTAGCTGGTAATTTTGGCCTGAATCATGCTTAACAACAGGTCAGGCGGCAGGGGAGGGCTCGGCGAGCCGTCGTTGCGCGATGTCTTACACGCGTGACGGAGCCAGCCAGAGCCAGGTGATGGTCCCACAGCCCACCACCCCTCGCCGGGGTCCCTATCAAACCGGTACTGATCGGACGCAAATCGCGTTTCGGTAGCCTCGTGAGTTGTAATGATCTGACGCCTCAGTGGAAGCTGGCGTGGGTCTGAAGTCTGGTGGTGCGATGACCATGAAACCCTTTCAATTAACCAACAATGCCCGGTTCACCCGGCTAGTAGTAGGGGCAACCCTGCTTGTGGGCGCCGCCGCGCCCTTCTCGACGGCCCTGGCCGTGCCGGCCGCGCCTATCGAACATCGGCTGACCCAGCCGGATGGTCAAAGCTTCCTGGCCCGCCAATGGGGCGACGAATGGACCCGGGGCTGGGAAACCCGGGAGGGTTACGCGATCCTCAGGGATGATCGCTCCCGTGAATGGGTCTATGCCCGGCGTGGTCCCTCCGGCGATCTCATGACCTCCTGGGAGGTGGTCGGCAGACAGGCACCCGCCCAGGGTACTCAGCGCCATCTCCGCCCGGATCACCAGCTCATGGAAGCCCGGCGCGCCGAGCGCATGGGTTCCCTGGACGGAGCGGCCGGACTGGCAAGCCGGGCCTCCCCTGGGGCCAGCGCCGTCGGTGGCAGCGCCAATGTGCTGACCATCCTGGTCAACTTCAGTGACCGCAGCCCCACCTATAGCCCGGCTGCCTTCGACAACTTGCTGTTTGGCACGGGCACTAACAGTATGAAGGATTTCTACCAGGAGGCCTCCTACGGCCAATTCACCGTCACCGCCGGTCCCGGCGGGGTTGGTGGTTGGTATCAGGCCGCTTCCGGCCACGACTACTACGGGGCCAATGTGGGGGGCGATGATGCCTGGCCGGGGGATCTCGTCTATGAGGCGGTTCGGGCGGCGGACCTCGCCGGCTTCGATTTTCGCCCCTATGACCAGAATGGTGACTGCTATGTGGATGTGGCCAACATCGTCCACCAGGGGGACGGCGAGGAGGCCAGCGGTCTCGCCACCGACATCTGGTCCCATAGCTGGGATCTAAATTCCGCCAAATACTATGGCGCCAGCCAGTATGGCGCCTATACCACCCGCTCACTCTGTGCTAATGGCAGAGACTCTATCAAGATCAACAAATATGTCATGCAGCCGGAGACCCTTTGGGGAGGGATCTCGACCATGGGCGTCTTCGCTCATGAATACGGTCACGCCCTGGGCCTGCCCGATCTCTATGACTATGGTTATGACTCCCAGGGCGTCGGTGACTGGAGCCTCATGGCCTCGGGTTCCTGGAATGGCGTTTCCCGCTCCGGCGACCGGCCCGCGCAACTGGAGGCCTGGAGCAAATATCGGCTCGGCTGGGTCACGCCTACCCAGGTCACCAGTACCACTCCGCTCGGTGTGACTCTCTACCCTAGCACCCAGTACGCCGATGTCTATCAGTTCCTCAATGGTAATGCCCTGACGGGTACGGGTGAATACTTCCTGATCGAGAATCGCCAGAAATCCGGCTTCGACGCCGCCTTACCCGCCTCGGGCCTGCTGGTCTGGCATGTGGATGAGGCTGTTGCCAATAACAACAGCCAGTGCTATCCCGGGGGTCCCTCCTGTGCCACCCAGCACTACAAGGTCGCCCTGGTGCAGGCCGACAACCTGTGGGAACTGGAGAAGGACCTGGACTATGGCGATGGTGGCGATCCCTTCCCTGGCACCAGTAACCGCACCGCACTGAACGACGCGACCAGCCCCAACAGCCGCCTTTACAGCGGGGCCGCCAGCAATATCAGCATCAGCGGCATCGCCGTCTCCGGCGCCAACCTGGTGATGACTCTGGCGTTGGGCGCCACGACCCCCACCCTCTCCTCCCTGGCCATCACGGGGCCAAATTCACTGAATGAGGGCACCAGCGCCACTTACACCGCCACGGCCACCTTCAGCGATGGCAGCACCAAGACCGTCACCCCCACCTGGAGCGAGAATTCCAGCTATGCCTCGATTACCGCCAGCGGCGTCCTGACGGCGGCCAGTGTCAGCCGCAATCAGACGGTGACCGTTACCGCCAGCTACAGCACGGGCGGGATCACCAAGAGCGCCACCAAGTCGGTGACCATCGTCAATCTCGTTACCAAGACGCTGTCGTCCCTCACCATCTCGGGTCCCAGTTCGGTCGCTGAAAACAGTTCGGCCACCTTCACCGCCACCGCTAAATTCAGCGATGGCACCACCGCGCCGGTGACGGCGATCTGGAGCGAAAACTCCAGCTACGCCACCATCTCCAGCACCGGTGTGCTCACGACCGGCACCGTCAGTAGGAATCAGACCGTCAAGATCACCGCCAAATACAGCTATGGGGGGGTGACCAAGAGCACGACCAAGTCCGTGACCATCCTCAATCAATGAGAAGCCTCAATCCATGAGAGGCGGGCCAGCGGCATAGCCACCAGTGGTCAATGCGGGCGACTTCAACGGGCACTTCGGTGCCCGTTTTTGCCTCTTCATCAACTGGCGGCCGCGATACAAGCTCTGGGAGCTTGCGTATCTAACGTTCGGCAGCAATCGGAGAGTGTCAGTAACCACCTGGAGATAAGCATCCATGACAAAATACGTGACCACCAAAGATCAGCGCTGGCAAGAAATCGATGTCCGAGGGGTGACGATGGAGGCCTGCCGTCTGTGGGAGGGAAACTATAACGTGCGCTCCGGGTTTTTCCGTATGCCCAAAGGGATGCAAGTCCCCATGCACCATCACCCTTACTGGGTTCAGGTGTTAGTCATGAGCGGTACGATGGAAGTGATGGCCGACGGAGAGGATGCACGCACCATCGCAGCGGGCGGGTACTACTTCGTCGAACCCGGGGAAACGCATACAGAAACGGCTGTGGAAGATACCTTGCTCCTGGTGGTATCAGAAGAGGAACGGGAAGAGTTGCGACGCAGGCCGTAAACGATTCGTCGACCCTGCGGACAAGGGTGGCGCAACGGTAATTGTCTTGTCGGGGACACCCAGGGACCGCTAAGATCGCCGGCAAGGCCAGGTCGTCGTGGCCGTTTCCCTTTTTCCTGTCCGGAGATAACGCCATGGATCAATCCCCCCCAACCCCGGAACTGAACCCGCTCCAGGCCTGGAGCGAGCAATGGCGCGCCTTCGGCTCCGCGTGGGCCAAGTGGTGGTTGCGGCCCCTGCCCCAGGCCACGGGGGCCTCGGGGATGCCGGCCCTACCGCCCTTCGGCGAGATTGCCCAGCTCCCCTTGCAGGTTCCCCCGGCCCTTTTCGGCGCCCTGGTGGATCCCCAGGCGGTGACTGAGCTCAATGCCCGCTTCCTGCCGCGCATGCAGGAGCTGTGGACCGCGGCCAGCGAGGCCCTGACGAACGCCGGCGGACCCGGGGCGCTGGCGGGGATGGTCGGGGCGGCGGGCCAGTCAGCCGAGGGGGGGCATAAAGCAGACCCGTCGGGGCAAGCGGGCCAGGCGAGTCACGGCGGGCCCGCGGGCCAGCATGGCAAGCCGGGTACGACCCCGTCCATGCCGAGGCTTAAGGAGGTGGTGCCGGTACCACACGGGGACCGGCGGTTTAAGGCGCCGGAATGGAGCGAGCATCCCTACTTCTCCCTGCTGAAACAGTACTACCTCCTGTCCGCCGAATATCTGACCTCCCTCGCCGAACTGAGCCCCGTCAGCGATCACGACAAGTTGCGGTTGGCCTACCTCACCCGCCAGTACGCCGATGCCCTGTCCCCGGCCAATTTCCCCACCACCAATCCCGAGGTCCTGAAGAAGGCCCTGGAAACCCAGGGCAAGAGCCTCGCCCAGGGGCTGAACAACCTGCTGACGGACACCCGCCAGGGGCGCATCACCATGAGCGACGCCTCGGCCTTCGCCGTGGGCAAGAACCTGGCCATCACCCCCGGCAGCGTGGTCTTCCGCAACGACCTCATTGAGCTGATCCAGTACACCCCGACCACCGAGCGCGTCCATTCCCGGCCCCTGCTCATCGTGCCGCCCTGCATCAACAAGTTCTACATCCTCGATCTCCAGCCCAACAACTCCTTCGTGCGCTGGACCCTCGAACAAGGCCAGCAGGTGTTCCTCATCTCCTGGCGCAACATCACCCCCGAGCTGGGGCAACTGGGCTGGGATGACTATCTGGAACAGGGGGTGCTGACGGCGATGGGCGTCGTCAAGGCGATCACCGGCAGCGACACCCTCAACACCCTGGGTTTTTGCGTCGGCGGGGCATTGCTGTCCAGCGCCCTGGGGGTGCTCGCGGCGCGGGGCGATACCAGCGTCAAGAGTCTGACCCTATTCACTACCATGCTCGATTACGAAGAACCTGGCGAGATCCGGGTCTACGTCTCGGACGACATGCTCTCCCAACGCGAGGCCAGCCTGCATGGCGGCCAGATCGTCAAGGGTGGCGAACTCGCGGGTGCCTTCGCCAGCCTGCGCGCCAACGACCTGGTGTGGAACTACGTGGTCAAGAACTACCTCAAGGGTGAGACCCCGCCGCCCTTCGACCTGCTGCACTGGAACGCCGACTCGGCCAACCTGCCGGGGCCCATGTACGCCTACTACGTGCGCAACTTCTATATCGACAACAAGCTGCGGGAGCCTGGCGCCCTGACCATGCTGGGGGCGCCCATCGACCTGGGTGCCGTCCAGATGCCGGCCTACATCTACGCCAGCCGTGAGGACCACATCGTCCCCTGGCCCAGCGCCTACCGTGCCACCGGCCTCCTGGGTGGCGACATCACCTTCGTCCTCGGCGCCTCCGGCCACATCGCCGGCGTCATCAACCCCCCGGCCAGCGGCAAGCGCAACTACTGGACCAATGCTAACTCTGCCGCCAGCGCCGACGACTGGTTCGCCGGCGCCGAGAGCCATCCGGGCAGTTGGTGGCCCCACTGGGGCCAGTGGCTGGCCAGCCAGAGCGGTGATCTGGTCCAGGCGCCCGCGATGGCCGGCAGTGATCGCTATCCGCCCCTGGCGGCCGCACCGGGTACCTATGTGGTGGCTCCGGGCGCGTAGGACGAAAAGACGCTCCCTGACCCGGAATACCGCAACTTGATTGTTGATGGTGTATTCGTTTAGCCACCCCTCTCCCCAACCTTCCCCCGCCAGGGAGCAGGGAGTATGGGAATCAGCGGCTTGTGCATTTAATGGCAGCCCAGGCAACAGGGGGTGTGAACAGTTACGTGATGGTTACCAGCCGTAAGACAGCCGCGGCGTCTTTCGTCAGCATGCCCGTGGCGATCCCCTTGATGGAGGTGAGCGGGTAAGTAGCCCTTGCCATCAAGTTGGATGGGAAGGGTAGAGGCCTTCCCTGATCCCTGGTTCGGCAGGCGCGACAGGTTCGGTCTCAGGGATGCGGATTGGAGATCCCGATCGGGTAGGAAATCCCGAACGGATGGGTTCTGGATCGTCTAAAATCCACGGTGCCGCGGATCCTGGAATTAAGGGCGAGGGGTTTCAGGAAAGATATGAAAAGGTTACTGATATTTTTGGGTATCGCGATCCTGTTCGCGGTGTCCTGGTTGATGTTCGCGCAAATTCCTCTGCGCGTCATTGGCCAGCCCGTCAGCACGGGTTTGTTGCAGCACGCCAAGGAGGAACCTTTCTTCAGGGGTCTGGCGGACGCCACCGGCCTTCCGTTCCAGGTGTCCTATCAACCCTTGAACACCATTGGCCTCAAGGACACCCATCAATTACAGATGCTCAAGGACGGCCTGTTCGATCTGGTCTCCCTGCGCTTCATCCAGAACAGCGAGGCGGAAC
Organism: Gammaproteobacteria bacterium; assembly: GCA_019136395.1. Next base: position 10,069 of record JAGVUH010000191.1, on the reverse strand, counting down.
CCAGCCTCCAGGGTATCGATCTGGTGGGGCTCTACGCCGACTACGACACGGCCCGCCGGGTGGTCCTGCACTACGCCGACACCGTCGATCGCTATCTGCGCGAGACCTTTGACACCAAATTGCTCGGCGTCTGGACCTTCGGCCCCCAGGTCTTCTTTTGCCGCGTCCCCATCCAGGGGATCGAGGACCTCGCCGGCCTCAAGGTCCGGGTCGCCAGCCCCTCCATGGCGACCCTGATCTCCGCCCTCGGTGGCATCCCGGCCATCATCCCCTTCGATGACACCAAGAATGCCCTGGCCATCGGCCTGGTGGATTGCGCGATCACCAGCGCCGCCTCCGCCAACTTTGCCGGTTGGACCGAGCACACCCGCTATTATTTTCCCCTGGCGGTGCATTTCGGACTCAACGGATACGCCATCTCCCTGAAGAAGTGGCATCAACTGTCGTCGAAAGACCAGGAGATCCTGCAAGGGGCCTTTGACGCCTATGTGGAAGACCTCTGGCGCTTCTCGCAAGAGACCCACCAGGATGCTTCCGACTGCATCGTCGGCCGTCCTTGCCGGAATGGCACCCCCTACCAGCTCACGCTCGTCGAGCCGTCCCCCAACGACATTCGGGTATTCAAGGACATCGCCCAAACCCGCGTCCTGCCGGAGTGGGCGGAAAAATGCGAACAGGTCCACCCGGGCTGCTTGCGGGAATGGGAAGCCAAAGTCCTGCCCCAGTTGCACTGAGCTGGGGTATGGCGTGAAAGTCACGGCAAAGTCTTTCATTTTCAGGGGCGTTGAGCGCCCCCTCATGACAGTGAGCACGGAAGTCATGGAACAGGGTTTCACTCTCAGGGGTGTGGCTAGCCGGCTCATGACAGTTAGTTCAGATCCCTCAAAAGCGCCAGCATGAAGCTTGACGTCCCCATCACTGCCGGCGACACCAGCCCCTCACCGACGGCGACCCCGCTGCGGACGGTCTGGCTGCTCTCCGTCCTGGTGTTCCTGATCAATTACACCTTTGAAGTCCTCGATTTCAACGATTTGTACGAGTCCCAGCATTTTCTGCTGGCGCTGTTACAACTGACCCTCTCCTCCTGGGCACTCGTTGAACTGGTGCTGCTCGGCAGGCAGCAGACGGCCATTCCCCTCAGGGGGCTGCGTCTGGTCCTGATCGCCCAGTTGCTAATCGGGGCCAGCCGCTATCCCCTGGGTCGCTTGCTGGCGCTCAACCAGGCCCATCTCCTGGATCTCCCAAGCCATTTCGGGCTGGCGGCGATATTTGTCCCCTTGAATGCCTTGCTATTTTTGCTGATCAGCAAGCTGCTCATCGATGCCTTTTCCTTTACGGAGCGCCAGCGGGCGGCCATGCTCCAACGGGAGATCGAAACCCGCCTGGGGGCCGAAGCGGCCCTCCAGGCCGCCAATGCGGAACTACAGCGCCTGGCGACCACGGACCGCCTCACCGGGGCCTGGAACCGCGCCCACCTCGAAGAGACCCTGGTCGGGGAAATGGGGCGCGCCGAGCGTTATCAGCAACCCTTGTCGCTGCTGATCTTCGATATCGACCATTTCAAGGCGATCAACGACACCCATGGCCACCTGGTCGGCGATGAGGTGCTGATCGAACTGATCCGGCGCATCCGCGCTCACCTGCGCGCGGTTGACGTCCTGGCACGCTGGGGGGGAGAGGAATTCGTCTTGTTACTGCCCCATTGCGGGGCGGCGGAGGCCCTGCAGGTGGCGGAAAAACTCCGGGCCCTGGTGGCTGAGTCACCCTTCCCGGTGGCGGGGTGGGTGACGGCCTCTTTTGGTTTGGCGCAATGGCAGCCCAAGGAGTCACTGGATACCTGGCTCAAGCGCGCGGACGATGCCCTCTACGCCGCCAAGGCCGCGGGGCGAAACCGGGTCCGCCTGGCGGAGTGAGTGAAAACGAATCCGCGATGGCGAGTTGTCAGCGCTAGCCAAGCAGGAAATGAAATCGTGATGCCAACGGTCATGTGGAGGTGGCCGCCTTCGAGCACTACGGATTCTTGCAGTGCGACGACGCCATTCGCTATGCCAGTGATATCCTCGCCTAAGACCATACGCGCATCGCCGGATCGGCGGACCACTGAGGCTAGTGAGGGTCAATGAATCCGATGCCAATGACTACCTTCCGCGCCCTATTCGCTCTACCGCCGTTGGTTGGGCCCCTGGTCTGGGGCCTGGTGCTCGGTTCCACCTTCACGCCCCTGGCGATGGCGCAATCCCAGGTGGCCCCCCAGGCCATCCCCGTCATCGTCGCCGAGGCCCGGCTAGAGGCCTTCGCCGACCCGGTGGAGGCCCTGGGGACCCTCAAGGCCCTGGAATCCGTCAACCTCACCGCCAACGTCACCGAGACGGTCTCCGCCCTGCACTTCGACGATGGCCAGCGGGTGACGGCGGGGCAGGTGCTGGTGGAGATGACCAGCGCCGAGGAGCACGCCCTGCTGGAGGAAGGCCAGGCGCGGGTGGCGGAGGCGGAGCGCCAGTACGACCGGGTCAAGGCCCTGGCGACCCAGCGCGCCGCCTCCGAGTCCCTGCTCGATGAGCGCCGTCGCGACCTGGACGCCGCCCGCGCCCAACTGGTGGCCATCGAATCCCGCCTGGCCGATCGCCTGATCAAGGCCCCCTTCGCCGGGGTCATTGGCCTGCGCAACATCAGCGCCGGGGCCCTGGTGCGGCCCGGCGATCTCATCGCCACCCTGGACGACGACGACCGCATGAAGCTGGACTTCGCCCTGCCCAGCCTCTACCTGCCTGATCTGCAACCGGGGCTGGTCATCCAGGCCCGCGCCCAGGCCCTGGGTGAACGGGTGTTTAGCGGCGCCATCGCCGCCATCGACAGCCGGGTCGATCCCGTCACCCGCGCCATCCAGGTGCGTGCCCTGCTGCCCAACCCGGAGCGGGACCTCAAGCCTGGCCTGCTCATGCGGGTGGAGGTGCCGCGCAACCCCCGCCAGGGCCTGGCCATCCCCGAGGCCGCCCTCCTGCAGCGGGGCAAGGATCATCGCGTCCTGGTGGTGGGGGCGGGCGACAAGGTCGAGGAACGGCGGATCGTGATCGGCGCCCGCCGTCCCGGCACGGTGGAAGTCACCACCGGCCTGGTGGCGGGGGAACGGGTCATCACCCATGGCACCGACAAGGTCCGGCCTGGCCAGGTGGTCCGGGTCCTGGCCGTGGATGACGGCACCCGGTCACTGCGGGAAATCCTGGAGGCCGCCAAATGATCCGCCCAGGGTTCCCGCTGAATGGGGCCGCCGTGCCGCCGGACCCTGAGGTCGCCCAGGCGCAAGCCCGGAAAGCTCGGCCATGATCCTCTCCGACGTCGCCGTCAAGCGCCCGGTCCTGGCGGCGGTCATTTCCCTGCTGCTCATCGCCTTCGGCCTGCTGGCCTTCGACCGCCTGCCCCTGCGCGAATACCCGGACATCGACCCGCCGGTGGTCTCGGTGGAGACCCGTTACCCCGGCGCCGCGGCCAACGTGGTGGAGACGCGCATCACCCGCCTCGTCGAGGACCAGGTGGCGGGGCTGGAGGGTATCGACACCATCGAGTCACTGAGCGAGGACGGGCGCTCCAACATCACCATCAAGTTCGATGTCGGCCGGGATATCGACGCCGCCGCCAACGACGTCCGCGACCGGGTGGCGCGGGTCAGCGACGACCTGCCGGACGAGGCGGAGCCGCCGGAGATCCAGAAGGTGGACGCCAACGAGGACGTCATCCTCTGGTTCAACCTGGCCAGCGACCGGCTCACCATCCCGGAGCTCAGCGACTTCGCCCGCCGCTACCTGGTGGATCGCTTCTCGGTCATCGACGGCGTGGCGCGGGTACGGGTGGGTGGCCGTCAGACCTTCGCCCTGCGTGTCTGGCTCGACCGCCAGGCCCTGGCGGCACGGGGCCTGACGGTGGCGGAGGTGGAGGCGGCCCTGCGGGCGGAGAACCTGGAACTGCCGGCGGGCGGCGTGGAGTCGCGCCAGCGCCAGTTCAGCGTGCGCACCGAGCGCGCCTACAACAGCGCCGAGGACTTCGCCCGCCTGACCCTGGCCCGGGGCGAGGACGGTTACCTGGTGCGCCTGGGCGACGTGGCCCGGGTGGAGCTGGGCACGGACGAGGACCGCCTCTCCTTTCGCGGCAATGGCCAGCCCATGGTGGGCATCGGCATCGTCAAGCAGTCCACCGCCAACACCCTGGCGGTGGCGGAGGCGGCCAAGGCCGAGGCGGAGCGCCTCAATGCCACCCTGCCGGAGGGCATGAAACTCCACCAGAGCTATGACTCCTCGGTGTTCGTGCGCGGTGCCGTGCACGAGGTCTACAAGACCCTGGGCCTGGCCATCGTGCTGGTGGTGGGGGTTATCTTTCTCTTCCTTGGCAACGGCCGCGCCACCCTGGTGCCAGCGGTGGTGGTGCCCGTGTCCCTCATCGCCACCTTCATCGCCCTCTGGGCCCTGGGCTTCTCCATCAATATCCTCACCCTGCTGGCCCTGGTCCTGGCCATCGGCCTGGTGGTGGATGACGCCATCGTCGTTCTGGAGAACATCCACCGGCGCATGGTCGAGTACGGCGAGACCCGGCTGGTGGCGGCCTACCGCGGCACCCGCCAGGTGGGCTTCGCCGTCCTGGCCACCTCCATCGTGCTGGTGGCGGTCTTCGTCCCCATCGCCTTCCTGGAGGGGGACCTGGGGCGGCTCTTCTCCGAGTTCGCCCTGACCATGGCCGCTGCCGTCGCCTTCTCCACCCTGGTGGCCCTGACCCTGTCGCCCATGCTGGCCTCCAAGGTGCTGCCGGACCGCCACGCCCCGGCACGCCTGAGCCAGGCCCTGGACGCCGCCTTTCTGTGGGTGCGGAACGGCTACGGGCAACTGCTGTGCTGGCTGCTGCGCCATGCCTGGGTGGTGGCCCCGCTGCTGGTCGCCACCCTGGCCGGGGCGGCCTGGCTACTGCGGGAACTGCCGCGGGAGTACACCCCCAAGGAGGATCGCGGCAGCTTTTTCGTCCAGGTCAGCGGCCCCGAGGGGGCCTCTTACGCCTACATGAAGGAATACCTGGACGAGATCGAGCGCCGCCTGATGCCCTACATCGACAGTGGCGAGGCCAGCCGCCTGCTGGTGCGCACCCCCCGCGGTTTCGAGGGCACCCAGACCTTCAACACCGGCATCGCCATCCTGACGCTGAGCGACTTCGGCCAGCGCCGTTCCGCCTGGGTCATCATGGACGAGGTGCGCGCCGGCCTCGCCGACCTGCCCGGGGTGCGGGCCGTACCCCTCATGCGCCAGGGCTTCGGCGCTCGCATCCAGAAGCCGGTGCAGTTCGTCATCGGCGGCGGCACCTACGAGGAACTGGCCCAATGGCGGGACCTGCTGCTGGAGCGGATCGCAGCGGACAACCCGGGCCTGACCAACCTCGACTGGGACTATAAGGAGACCAAGCCTCAGTTGCGGGTCACCATCGACCAGGCGCGGGCGGCGGACCTCGGCGTCACCGCCGCCACCATCGGCCGCACCCTGGAGACCATGCTCGGTTCCCGTCAGGTCACCAGCATATCCCCCTGGCCAATCTGATCACGGTGACCGAATGGGCGGATTCCCGCACCCTCAACCGTTACAACCGGCTGCGCGCCATCACGATCGAGGCCAATCTGGAGGACAAGCTCCCCCTGGGGGCGGCCCTGGACTATCTGGAGGGACTGGTACGGGAGCACTTGCCGGAGGGGGCGCGGGTGGACTATAAGGGCCAGTCCCGTGACTTTCGCACCGGCACCGCGGGGGTGCTCTTCGTCTTTCTTCTTGGTCTGGTGGTGGTCTACCTGGTGCTGGCCGCCCAGTTCGAGAGCTGGGTCCACCCCCTGGTGATCATGCTCACCGTGCCCCTGGCCATGGCCGGCGCTCTGCTCGCCCTCTGGCTCAGCGGTCAGAGCCTGAACCTCTATAGCCAGATCGGGCTCATCATGCTAGTGGGCCTGGCGGCGAAGAACGGCATTCTCATCGTCGAGTTCGCCAACCAGTTGCGCGACGAGGGCCGCGACTTCGATACCGCCCTGCGCGAGGCCGCGGAGATCCGCCTCAGGCCCATCGTCATGACCGGCGTCACCACCGCCGCCGGCGCCCTGCCGTTGCTGCTCAGCGCCGGCGCCGGCTACGAGACCCGCCTGGTCATCGGCACCGTCATCCTCGCCGGAGTCCTGGCCGCCACCCTCTTCACCCTCTTCGTGGTGCCGGTGGCCTACCAGGTCCTGGCCCGCCGCACCGGCTCCCCCGGCGCCGTCGCCCGGCGCCTGGCGGCAGAGGAGGCGGCGCGGCCGGAATGACCAGGCTATGACCAGGATAACCGTTCAGCCCCCTCTCCCCAGCCCTCCCTCACCAGAGGTAGGGAGCAAGAGACTCAGTGACTTGCACTACCCATGCTCGCCCAGTCAGTGCAGGGTGTGAACGATTACGACCAGGCGCTAATCCACTCAGGGCCTGTCGGTTTTCGGTCAGGCAATGGCACGGTGATGGCTATACTTACCCCTGAACGGGTGGTGATAACCGCTTACTCATTATTCACGTCTCGGCCACGGCCCATCCCGGTCGGCGGTGGCCCCCTCGAAACAATCAACCCCTTACAGGAGTCGCCAAGTGGAACTGCACGAATCCCATCACGGCAAGGTGCTGGTCATCGCCCCCCAAGGCCGTCTGGACAGCACCACCGCCCCCGTCTTCGAGAAACAGCTCATGGAGCGGCTGGCGACCTGCTCCCATCTGGTGCTGGATTTTAGCGCCCTGGACTTTCTCTCCAGCGCCGGGCTGCGCCTCCTGCTCATGGCCGCGAAGCAGATCGGCAAGGACGAGGGCCGCCTGATCCTCTGTCAGGTCAGCCAGCCCATCCGCGAGGTCCTGGAGATCAGCGGCTTTCTCGGCCTGATGGAGGTCGTCGACACCCGCGCCCAAGCCCTGGAGGCCATGCCGTCATGAATGCCCGCAACACCCTGCTCTATGTCACGGCCCCGGTGAACGCCCTGGTGGAGGGCCTCTACCGGCAAGACACCACCATCGCCGACATCCTCGCCCGCGGCGACTTCGGCCTCGGCACCTTCAATGACCTGGACGGCGAGATGGTGGTCATGGACAGCCAGGTCTACCAACTTCGGTCCGACGGCAATGCCTACGAGGTCCCGGACGAGACCCGCACCCCCTTTGCCTGCATCACCTTCTTCCGCCCCTACAGCGTGGAGGAGATCGACCAGCCTCTGGACTATCCGGGCCTGCTGGCCCTCTTCGACCGCCTGCTGCCGTCCAAGAACATGCTCTACGCCTTGCGCCTCGACGGGCGCTTCGACTACGTCCGCACCCGCTCGGTGCCGCGCCAGGATGCCTACCGGCCCCTGGTGGAGGTGGCGCGGGAGCAGCCGGAGTTCGAGTTTAGCGACATCGAGGGCAGCATGGTCGGCTTCTGGACCCCCGGCTTCATGCAGTCTGTCGCCGTCCCCGGCTATCACCTGCACTTTCTCACCGCCGACAAGCGCCACGGCGGCCACCTGCTGGAGTGCCGGCCACGTCAGATCCGCATCAGCCTCCAGCACATCGCCCGCCTGGAGCTGGGCCTGCCCCTGACCCTGGACTACCTCACCGCCGACTTGGACCGGGATACCTCGGCGGATTTGAAGGAGGCGGAGCACTGAATGGGTACCTTGGTGGCGGGTAAAGGCCTTCCGGTCAGCGGTCTTCAGGTCGCGTCGCGACAGTCGATGAGGATTTTCAGGGCACCGGGCCGGGCGGCCTGGTCGAAGGCGGCGACGGCCTGGGCGAGGGGGTAGCGGGCGTCGATCAGGGGCCGCGGGTCCAGGCCCTGCCGCAGGCGGTCCAGGGCGGCGGGGAAGGGGCCACAGCGGGAGCCGATGAGGGTGATCTCGTCCACCACCAGGCGGGACAGGTCGACCTCGGCGGGGCCGGCATACGTGCTTTTCAGGATCAGGGTGCCGGCGGCGCGCAGGGCCTGGCGGGCCAGGGCGAAACCGGCGGGGGTGCCGCTGGCCTCCACCACCAGGTCCCAGGCGCCCGCGGTCACCTGGTCCTCGGCGAGCCAGGCGATGCCTGCCGCCTCCAGCAGGGCGCGCTGGCGGGGGTGACGCGCCACCACCTGGAGGGAAAAATCCCCCCCGGCCAGGCTCAGGGCGATGAGCTGCCCCAGGCGGCCGGCGCCCACTACCAGGACCCGCTCGCCGGGTTGCATGGGCCGCTGCTCATGAAGGCGCAGGGCCGCCGCCAAGGGTTCGCAGAAGACCGCGGCCTCGTCCGGGATCCCGTCCGGTACCCGGTGGAGGTTGGTAAGCGGCAGGACCAGGTACTCAGCGCAGGCGCCGTCATGCTCCCGGATGCCCAGTACCCGCCGCCGCTCACAGTGGTTGCCCCGCCCGGCCTGGCATGGGGTGCACTGGCCGCAGGGGAGATTGATCTCGCCCACCAGCCGCTCGCCGACGCGACCGGGCTGGCCAGGGGCGGCGGTGATCTCGCCGACGAACTCGTGGCCGGGGATGCCGGTGAAAGGGTAATAGCCACGGAGCAGTTCCAGGTCCGTGGCGCAGATCCCCATCAACCACACCCGCACCAAGGCCTCATCCGGGCCAGGGATCGGTAGTGGCAGGTCGGAGCGTACGCTCAACCGACCGTCTTGCAGCCAGAGGCCCCGCATGGTGTTCCTATGAGATCCTACAGGCCGTGGTGGGGAAACGGGTGATGGGGCTGTCCATGAACGCTTGTCCCGTCATCAGTCGCTTACTCCCAGGCCGATGGAAGGCTCTCTGACTTCGGCAAGCAAGGGATGGACGGTTGCTTAGTCAAAATGCGGCGGTGACGCCAGGTGCCAGTCCGTTGCTTGCTGCAACTTGTGGGCGACATTGAGCAATCGGGCCTCCTGGAAGTAGTCGCCGATGAGTTGCAGGCCCACGGGCAGGCCGGCCGCCGGGGCCACGGGCAGGGATAGGCCCGGCAGGCCGGCCAGGTTGGTGGCGATGGTATAGATGTCGTTGAGGTACATGGCCACCGGGTCGTCCGCCTTGGCGCCGAGGGGAAAGGCGGTGGTCGGGCTGGTGGGACCCAGGATCACATCCACCTCGGCGAAGGCGCGGCGGAAGTCGTCGCTGATCAGGTGGCGCAGTTTCTGGGCCTTGAGGTAGTAGGCGTCGTAATAACCGGCGGAGAGGACGTAGGTGCCGATCATGACGCGCCGCTTGACCTCGGCGCCGAAACCCTCGGCCCGGCTGCGCGTGTACAAGTCGGTCAGATCCCGGGGGTCCTGGCAGCGGTGACCGTAGCGCACCCCGTCGAAGCGCGCCAGGTTGGAGGAGCACTCCGCGGGGGCCACCACATAATAAGTCGGGACCGAGAGGGGGCTGTTGGGCAGGCTGATGTCCTTGAACTCGGCCCCCAGACGGCGGTACTCGGCAATGGCGGCCTCGATGCTGGCGGCCACCCCGGCGTCCAGGCCTTCACCGAAGTACTCCTTCGGCAGGCCGATGCGCAGCCCCTTGAGGTCCAGGCCGATGCCGGTCAGATAGTCCGGCACCGGTTCCCGGGCGCTAGTGGAATCCTTGGAGTCAAAGCCGGCCATGGCCTGGAGCAGCAGGGCGGCATCCTCGGCGCTCCGGGTCATGGGGCCCGCTTGGTCGAGACTGGAGGCGAAGGCGATCATGCCCCAGCGGGAGACCCGTCCATAGGTCGGCTTGAGGCCGGTCAGGCCGCAGAGGGCGGCGGGCTGGCGGATGGAGCCGCCGGTGTCGGTCCCCGTGGCCGCCGCGCACAACCGCGCCGCCACCGCCGCCGCCGAGCCCCCGGAGGAGCCGCCCGGCACCCGGGTCTCATCCCAGGGATTTTTGACCGGGCCGTACCAGCTGGTCTCGTTGGAGGAGCCCATGGCGAACTCGTCCATGTTGGTCTTGCCCAGCATCACCACACCGGCCGCATCCAGGCGCTCCACCACCGTGGCGTTGTAGGGGGCGATGAAGGCATCCAGCATGCGCGAGCCGCAACTGGTCTTCAGGCCCTTGGTGCAGAAGATGTCCTTGTGGGCGATGGGGATGCCG
>JAGVUH010000442.1 GCA_019136395.1 Gammaproteobacteria bacterium | reverse complement strand
CTCCGGCACCCTCCACGGCCTGATGCGGGTGCGCAACTTCGTCCAGGATGACGCCCACATCTTCTGCACCGAGGACCAGATCCTTTCCGAGGTGTCGGCCTTCATCGACCTGCTGTATGGCATCTACCGCGACTTTGGCTTCGACGAGGTCCTGGTCAAGTTCTCCACCCGCCCCGCCAAGCGCGTCGGTTCCGACGCTACCTGGGACAAGGCGGAGCGCGCCCTGGAGGATGCCCTGCGCCAGAAGGGCCTGGCCTACGACCTCCAACCCGGCGAAGGCGCCTTCTATGGACCCAAGATCGAGTTCTCCCTGCGCGACTGCCTGGAACGGGTGTGGCAACTGGGCACCATCCAGCTCGACTTTTCCATGCCCGAGCGCCTGGGGGCCCATTACATCGCCGAGGACAACAGCCGTCAGGTCCCGGTCATGCTCCACCGCGCCGTACTCGGCTCCCTGGAGCGCTTCATTGGCATCCTCATCGAACACTATGCCGGCGCCCTGCCCCTCTGGCTGGCCCCGGTACAGGCGGTGGTGCTCAATATCACCGACCGCCAGGCCCCCTGGGCGCGCCAGGTGGCTAGCGCCTTGTCCGACAAGGGCTTCCGCGGTGATCTCGACTTGAGAAACGAAAAGATCGGTTTTAAAATCCGCAAGCACACCTTGCAACGGGTGCCCTACCTACTGGTGATTGGCGACCGCGAGGTCGAGACGCGCACCCTGGCGGTGCGCAACCGCCAGGGACAGGACCTGGGTACCCTGAGCCTGGACGAGATCCTCGACCGCCTCGGCGCGGAAGTGGCCCAGAAATCATAGTAAAGACCGGCGGCTGACCCGCCCCGGCCAATCCCGGGGACGGTTCGTCGCCGGCTGTTTTTTTCCTGACGGGAGGAACCTGCGATAGCTGCACCAAAGAGAAACCGCGTCAATCGTGAAATCACCGCCCTTGAAGTGCGGCTCATCGACGCGGAAGGTCAACAGGTCGGTATTCTGAGAACCCGCGACGCCCTGGAACGGGCCGAGGAAGAGGCACTGGATCTGGTGGAGATCGTGCCCAACGTGGAACCACCCGTCTGCCGCCTCATGGACTTCGGCAAATTCCTCTTCGAGCAGAAGAAGAAGCGCGCCGAGGCAAGGAAGAATCAGAAGCAGGTCGAGATCAAGGAAATCAAGTTTCGTCCCGGGACGGAGGAAGGAGACTATCAGGTCAAACTACGCAACCTGACGCGTTTCCTCAACGAAGGGGACAAGGCCAAGGTCACCATGCGGTTCCGCGGGCGCGAACATGCCCATCGGGACCTGGGGCTGGAATTGCTCCAACGGGTGGAAAAGGACCTGGCCGAGATCAGTATCCTCGAGCAACAGCCCCAGATGGAAGGACGCCAGATGGTGATGGTACTGGGTCCCAAGAAAAAGTAGCGGCGCGCGCCGGCCCCGCCCGTTCCCGGCGGAACGGGCCCGGCCTCGTGATCCCCCCTCGGGATCACCCGGAGCCCACGAGGAAGCCCCCGGTTGGTCAACCTGGCCACCGCTGTCGGCTGTCGTTGTAACCGTGCCGTCCATCCTAGCAGTCGAATAGCGGAGTAGAGAAAATGCCCAAACTCAAAACCAACCGCGGGGCGGCCAAGCGTTTCACGCTGACCGGCTCCGGTAAGATCAAACGGAATGCCTCCCATCGGCGGCACATCCTCACCAAAAAGCCCACGAAGCGGAAGCGCCATCTGCGCGACCCGGCCATGATCCATAAGTCGGACATGCGCATGGCCATGAGGATGATGCCTTACTGCTGAGGGATCTAAGCCCTCCCCCCGGAGGGACCCCGGCAGCCCCTTTGTTTTGCCTGATTCTCGGAGATACATTCCATGCCACGCGTCAAACGCGGCGTTATCGCCCACGCCCGCCACAAGAAGGTCCTCGACCAAGCCAAGGGCTATTACGGTGCCCGGAGCAAGGTCTTCCGGGTCGCCAAGCAGGCCGTCATCAAGGCCGGCCAGTATGCCTATCGCGACCGCCGCCAGAACAAGCGCATGTTCCGCGCCCTGTGGATCGCACGCATCAACGCCGCCGCCCGCGAGTGCGGCCTGTCTTACAGCCGCCTGATCAACGGCCTCAAGCTGGCGGGGATCGAACTGGACCGTAAGGTCCTGGCGGATATCGCCTACCACGATAGCGAGGCCTTCGCCGCCCTCGCCAACCAGGCCAAGGCCGCCTTGCCCGCCAGCGCCCTGCCCGCCGGCGCCTGATCCCGACGCCGTCGTCCGGAAAACCGTCCCGCCGGCCATCCTCCGGCCCGGCCTTCGCGTCGGCCTGGACGACCCCCGCGGGCGGTCCGATCAGGGAGGGGAAAGGTCAGCGCCTTTCCCCTTTTTCTTCGCCGGCCAGGCCCTCCCTTCGACAGCACACAGCGAGCAGTGACCATGAACGCAGAAACCGGACTTGGTATCGCCGCGTTGCAAGCCCAGGCCCTGGGAGAGATCGCCGCGGCCAGCGAGTTGACCACCCTGGATCGGGTCCGGGTACACTACCTGGGCAAGGCGGGCCTGCTGACGGCGCAGCTCAAGCAACTCGGTCGCCTGCCGCCGGAGGAGCGTCCGGGGACCGGCCAGGCCATCAACCAGGCCAAGGTCCAGGTCCAGGAGGCCATCGAGGCCCGCCGCGCCGACCTGGAACGGGAGGCCCTGCGTGCTCGCCTGGCCGGTGAGCGGATCGACGTCACCTTGCCGGGCCGTGGTCAACGCCCCGGGGGCCTGCACCCCATCACCCGGGCCCTGCGGCGCATCGAGCACCTCTTCGCCAATGCCGGTTTCGAGGTGGCGGAAGGCCCGGAGGTGGAGGACGACTACCACAACTTCGAGGCCCTCAACATCCCCGCCCACCACCCGGCGCGGGCCATGCACGACACCTTCTATTTCGACCAGCACCGGTTGCTTCGCACCCACACCTCGCCGGTGCAGATCAGGGTCATGGAAAACCAGGGACCGCCCCTCAAGATCATCGCCCCCGGGCGCGTCTACCGCTGCGACTCGGACCTGACCCACACCCCCATGTTTCATCAGGTCGAGGGCCTGCTGGTCGACGAAGAGGTCAGCTTCGCCGACCTCAAGGGCGTGCTCTACGACTTCCTCACCAATTTCTTTGAGCGCGACCTGGAGCTGCGCTTCCGCCCCTCCTACTTCCCCTTCACCGAGCCCTCGGCGGAGGTGGACATCCAGTGCGTCATGTGCAATGGCGCCGGCTGCCGGGTGTGCAAGCAGAGCGGCTGGCTGGAGGTCCTGGGCTGCGGCATGGTCTACCCCGAGGTCTTCCGCCACGTTGGCATCGATCCCGAGCGCTACCTGGGCTACGCCTTCGGCATGGGCGTCGAGCGCCTAGCCATGCTGCGCTACGGCATCAACGACATCCGGCTCTATTTCGAGAACGACCTGCGCTTCTTGCGCCAGTTCGCCTGATGGCACCGATGCCAGTTTCTTGCGGGCCCGGTCCGGTGCCATTCGGTTCGGCAGGACGGTCCCCAGCGTTCAAGTCAGGTAAAGGCAGATGAGATTCAGTGAAGCCTGGTTGCGCGAGTGGGTGAATCCCCCGGTGGACACCGCCGCCCTCGCCGAGCAATTGAGCATGGCCGGTCTGGAGGTGGACGCCATCACCCCGGCGGCCCCACCCTTCCAGGGGGTGAAGATCGGCCTGGTCCAGGAGGTTCAGCCCCACCCCGATGCCGCCAAGCTGCGTGTTTGCCGGGTCGACCTGGGCCAGGGCGAGCCCCTGCAGATCATCTGCGGCGCCGCCAACGTCGCCGCCGGTCAGCGGGTGCCGGTCGCCACCCTGGGCGCCGTCCTCCCGGGCGGGGTCAAGATCAAGCGCGCCAAGCTGCGCGGGGTCGAGTCCCTGGGCATGATCTGCTCCGCGGTGGAGCTGGGGCTGGCGGAGACCGCCGAGGGCATCCTGCCCCTGCCGGCGGACGCCCCCCCGGGCGCGGACTTCCGCGCCTGGCTGGACCTCAACGACGTCTGCATCGAACTGGACCTGACCCCGGACCGCGGCGACTGCCTGAGCCTGGCCGGCGTGGCGCGGGAGGTCGGCGTCATCAACCGGGTCCCGATGTGCGTCCCCCCCATGACGCCGGTCGCCGCAACCCGGGACGACCGCTTCCCAGTGGAGCTGTTGGCCCCGGCGGCCTGCCCGCGCTATGCCTGCCGGGTGGTGCGCAACATCGATCCCGCCGCCGAGACCCCCCTGTGGCTGCGCGAGCGCCTGCGCCGGGCCGGGCTACGCCCCATCCACCCGGTGGTGGACGTCACCAATTACGTCCTCCTCGAATTGGGCCAGCCCCTGCACGGCTTCGACCTCGCCAAACTGGCGGGGGGCATCCGGGTCCGGCTGGCCGACCCCGGTGAACCCCTGGCCCTACTCAACGGCGAGACGGTGGAGCTGACAGCGGACACCCTGGTCATCGCCGACGCCGCCCAGGCCGTGGCCCTGGCCGGCATCATGGGCGGGGCGGGCACTGCAGTCAGCGCCACGACCCGCGACGTCCTGTTCGAGAGCGCCTTCTTCGCCCCAACCCACATCAGTGGCAAGGCCCGCCGCTACGGCCTGCATACCGACGCCTCCCACCGCTTCGAGCGCGGTGTGGACCCGGAACTCCAGGTCCGGGCCCTGGAACGGGCCACCGCCCTGCTGCTGGCCATCAGCGGGGGCGAGCCCGGCCCCATCGTCGAGGCCGTCGCCCCGGAGCAGTTGCCGGCCCGCCAGCGCCACAGCCTGCGCCGCGAGCGTATTCGCCGCCTCCTCGGCCTGAGCCTGGACGACGAGGCCATCGTCGACATCCTCACCCGCCTGGGCATGGAGCTGACGCCCACCGCCGCGGGCTGGGAGGTCCTGGCCCCCAGCAGCCGCTTCGACCTGGTGCACGAGGTTGATCTCATCGCCGAGATCGGCCGCGTGCATGGCTACACGCGCATCCCCGCCAGCCATGCCGCCGCCTCCTCCGCCACCAAGGCCCCGCCGGAGACGGCCTTCGACCTCGACCGCGCCCGCCTGGACCTGGTCGACCGGGGCTATCACGAGGTCATCACCTACAGCTTCGTCAGCCCCGAGCTCCAGGCGCGCCTCGACCCCGATCAGACGCCCCTGCTGCTGGCCAATCCCCTCTCCGCCGAACTCTCGGCGATGCGCACCAGCCTCTGGCCCGGCCTGGTCCAGGCCGCCCGCGGCAACCTGGCCCGCCAGCAGGGGCGGCTACGCCTCTTCGAGAGCGGACTGCGCTTCCGTCAGGACGCCAGCGGTCTGCGGCAGGAGCCCATGCTCGCCGGCCTCATCCTGGGCACCGCCGGGCCGGAGCAATGGGGCGAGGCCGCCCGCGCCTGCGACTTCTTCGACCTCAAGGCCGACGTCGAGGCCCTCCTGGGCCTGACCGGCGCCCCCGGCACCTTCCGCTTCCTGCCCACCGAGCACCCGGCCCTGCACCCCGGTCAGGCCGCCCGCATCGCGCGCCAGGTTGTCCCGGAGCCCGCGGTAACTTCGGAACCACCCACAGCCGGGCACCAGGCCGAGGTAAATGTGCAGACCCTGGGCCTCATCGGCATGCTGCATCCGGCCCTGGCGGCGGAACTGGATATCGGCGGTAACGCCTACCTCTTCGAACTGGACCTGACCGGCCTGCGCAACGGGGTCTTGCCCACCTTCAGCCCCATCTCGCGCTTCCCCGCCATTCGTCGTGACCTGGCCCTGCTGGTCGACCGCGACCTACCCTACCAGCGCCTGCGCGACACCCTGATGGACGCCGCCGGCGAATGGCTGCGGGAACTGATCCTGTTCGATGTCTATGAGGGCGACCGCCTGCCCCCGGGGACAAAAAGTTTTGCCCTGGGATTGATTTTACAAGCCACTTCTCAGACACTTACCGATCAAGAAGTGGAAACTACCCTAAGCCGGATCCTTGAAAGGCTGGGGCTGGAACTTGGGGCAAAACTGAGAGACTGACGCGATGGCACTGACCAAGGCCGACATGGCCGACTACCTCTTCGATCAACTTGGCCTCAACAAACGCGAGGCCAAGGACATGGTGGAGTTATTCTTCGAGGAGATCCGGGTTGCCCTGGAGAAAGGCGAGCAGGTAAAACTGTCCGGATTCGGTAATTTCGATCTTCGCGAAAAGAAACAGCGCCCTGGCCGCAATCCCAAGACGGGCGAGGAAATCCCCATCACGGCCCGCCGCGTCGTGACCTTCCGCCCCGGCCAGAAACTCAAGTCGCGGGTGGAAGCTTATGTTGGAACCGAGCAGTAGCAGCGGCGACTTCACCCCGGGGGACGAGCTACCGCCGATCCCCGGCAAGCGCTATTTCACCATCGGTGAAGTCAGCGAGCTATGTGGGGTCAAACCCCACGTCCTGCGCTACTGGGAACAGGAATTCCCCCAGCTCAGTCCGGTCAAGCGGCGGGGTAACCGCCGCTATTACCAACGCCATGACGTCCTCATGGTGCGCCAGATCCGCAACCTGCTCTACGAGCAGGGCTTCACCATTGGCGGCGCCCGCCAGCAGCTCTCCGGCGACACGGCCCGGCAGGATGCCAGCCAGAGCCATCAGATCATCCAGCAACTGCGCCACGAGCTTGAACAGGTCCTCGAGCTGTTGAGGTGAAACACCCCCGCCCCAACGACCGGGGAGAGCCCGTCATGATCGCTCGCCCCCACCCCCCGGGCCCCGAGAGCCACTGGTATCGGCCTGACGCCATCGCCACCTTCCTCCCCGACGGCCCGGTCCCCCCCGCCCTCCACGGCATCCCCTTCACGCCCTGGCTGGAGGCACCAACCGAGCGCGCCGGCTGGTCCCAGGTCCCCGGCCTGAACCCGCGCATTCAGGAACCACCCTTCGCCGCCCAAGGCAAAAGACCCGCCGCGGGCGTGATCATCGAGGAGGTGGACGGGCGGGTGTGGGTCGTCTGCCCCACCAACCAATTCGCTGGCTGCGAGGCCAGTTATCCCAAGGGACGGGCCGATGCCGGCCTATCCCTGCAAGCCACGGCGATCAAGGAAACCTTCGAGGAAACCGGGCTGCACGTCGCCATCACCGATTTCATCGGTGATTTTTCCGGCCTCATCACCATGGCCCGCTACTACCGGGGACGTCGCCTGACCGGCACCCCCGCCGCCATGGGTTGGGAGAGCCAGGCCGTCCTCCTGGTGCCCAAAACCCAGCTCGCCAGCGTCGTCAACCTGCCCCGCGATCAGGAGCTTGCCAGGCTGATCGCCGGCTAACCCCAACATCTCACATTCCCCTTTGGCTTCCAGCGCCGGGAGGGGAGACGATCTCCGCTGGGATCAGCAATCGCGGTTGGTGGGCATGTGTCAGTTCCCGTCCAATGAAGCGCTTGAGACGCCAGGCACGGGAAATAAGCAGATGATACCCGCCAAGGCATAGCATGAAGCCCCAAAACATGACGAAGTCAGGGGCGTGAAGGAAATGACTGAACAAACCTACCCCGGCCGCGGCCGTGGCGAGCAAGAGCATGATGCCCAGCACTGCCTTGGGTGAAAAACCCGCCGCCAGCAGGATATGGTGTAAATGCTCACGATCCGCCGCGAAGGGGGATCGCCCCTTCGCGATCCGCCGCGCCATGATGACCAGGGTATCAATAAGCGGTAAGGCCACTAGCCACAAGGCCGTTACCGGTGCCATGAGCGGTGCGGGGCCCTGGGTGAAACGAATAAAAAACCAGCACAGGGTGAAGCCGAGAAACAGGCTTCCGGCATCCCCCATGAACACCAAGGCCGGCTGGCGTGGTCGTAAATTGAGCACTAGGAAAGCCGAAACAGCGGCCATTAAAGGTAGTAACTTAATGTAATACTGATCCGCGCCGGCCTGGATCACGATCAACATCAGGGCTGTGAGGCTGATCAAGGCCAACCCCCCCGCCAAGCCATCAAGACCATCGCTCATATTCATGGCATTGATTAACCCTACGGCGGCAAAGACCGTGAACGGCACCGCCAACATCCCCAGCGACAGGGTCCAACCAGGTATGACGAGTTCCCCCAGGTTAACCAGCACCACCCCCGCCACCAGACTCATGACCATACTGGCCAGGATCTGCAAGGACATACGCAGCCTTACCGGAAGATCCAGCAGGTCATCAACCGCCCCGGTCAGCACCAGGATCCCACCGGCACTCAGGAGAATGAGATAACGTTCCAGTCCTACCGGCATAAAGAGCCCAGCAAAGGCGCAGCCAAGGTAGATACCAATGCCACCCACTAGTGGCGTTGGTCTGGCATGTAGCTTTCTACCCCCTGGGTGGTCCGTCAAGCCGATACGGCATGCCAAGGGCATCAGGAACAGCAGCAGTATCAGCGTGACAAGAAAGGTCAAACTGGCTACCAGAAATAATCTCTCATCCATGGCGATCTCGTTGTCAGGATTGAAAATACTTCAGGCGAACAAGGCAACCAAAGGGTCTGAGCCTCAGGATCATGACGGCTTTTCCGAGACGGGATCGAGGAACGGATTGGGGATCTGTTCCTGGACCTGCGGGCTTGCCTGAGAGGAGTTGGCGGCTCCTTCCGCCGCGGGAGCGCTGGCCAGATTCGGGGTGCGCCGCTTGTGCCGGCGACGACCTCTGCTTTCATCCACCTGACCAGGATCAGAGAAGAAGATGCCGGCAAGCAGGGCGAAAAAGACCATGTTGGCCGGGATGTGTAAATTGAAGTCCAGGAACTCGTGGATCAGCATCATCAACAGGCCAATCCCGGCGGCAACCTGGACGAAGCGATAACGGGACCAGCGGTCACGACTGTAGATGCGCGTCCACTGCCACAAATATAGACCCAGGAGCAGGAGCATCAAGAGGGCCGCGAGCATGCCACCCTCGAAGAGCCACTGGAGGTAATCGTTGTGGGCGAAATCGATCAGCCAGGGGCCTAGCTCCAAGGGCTGAAAGGCGGGTAAGACCTGCACGTAGGTCCCGGGACCACTGCCAAACGGCAGGAAGGTCGCCAGGCCCTCGATGGACGCGTCGTAGATCGTCCAGCGCATGTCCTCCAGGGCCCCGCCGACGGAGAAGCGATCCAGCACCGGCGCAAGGCCGATACTGACGGCGATCCCCATCACGATCGCCACCAGGGTACCGGTAGGCCCATAAACGTTATCACCGCCAATCCGGCGTGAAAACAGGAAGGTGGTCATGAGGATGCCCAACATGGCCAGGGCGATGCCCGTGCGGGAGCGGGTAAAGACAATGCCCAGGACCACCAGGACCGCGAGCGCTCCATAGGCGAGGGCCTTGTGACCGCTGAGGGAGGCAAAGAAGGAGACCTTGCGCCGCCAACCACGTTTGCGGTCCGGCGTTTCCCGCCCCAGGGAAAACAGCAGCATGGCCAAAACCAGGGGAAGCGTCATCTCCAACAGGCCCGCGAGATGGTTGCGGTTGCGGTAAGTGCCCGCCGCGCCGCTCTCCGAGGGGTCGAAACCAAACAGCAACAGCCCTCCTTGCGCGGCGCCATACTGCACCAGCGCCAAGAGAGCCTGGAAACCGATGATGACAAACAGGGCCTTAACCAGGTGGAGTTGCTGGTTTTCTCCCAACTGGCGCGTGGCGAGAAACACGGCCACCGGGATCAGGAGCATCAGCCAGCTTGCCTGCGTCAGGTAGGCCACCAGGGACAGCGGACTGGCACCTGGCTGATCTTCGCCCGCCACCAGGTTCACGGTGGCGCGATAAGGGGCCTGTCCAGGTACGCCCTCGATCAGGCCCCCGGGCAAGGGGATCAAGTAAAGTAGAGGAAACGCGAGGAGGAAGCCCACCCCAAGCCACTCCGGGGACCTGAGCCGCAGACGTCCCGGCGCCCAGGCGAGGATGGCCAACAAGGCCACGCTGGCCAACTGGAGGGCCATCAGCGGCAGGGCCGGCACGCTAGCGCGAAACACGGGCGCGAAGAGGATGATGACGAGCAAGGAGAAAAAAATGGCCTGGCTGCGCAACGAATGGCGGACGTGGGATGAGGCTTCCATTGATTTTGGCGTTGAGTCTAGGAACTGTGGCAGGGAAGTCGCCACCTGGGCCAAGTTAACATCACTTACATCCATTGTCCGCCGAACGACGCAGGAAGCGCAAGCGGAAATTCAGAAAAAATTACAGGTTATTTAATGAGTTGAATTCCGACGAAATCCGACAAATTCCGACAAAATCCGACATTCTGGCCTGCTGAACCGGTGATTCATCTCGAACAGGACCCAGAACAACTCCTGACACTGGCAAATCCAATGGTGAGTGTGGTAAGTTGACTTGGACGTAATCGTCAGGTGTCATCCCGATGTCACCCCAACAAGATCGTGGCAAGCAAACATCAGCCCCTTGCCAAGCGACCCGAAGCCTCAACATCCACACAATCTTCAATCAGCGCGTCTTAAGCCGACTCAACAGCCGGTGGGATCAGTCCTTTGCATCATTCACTCACGCGTCTCGCCGCCCTGACGGCACTCCTCATCGTCCTCCAAGGTTGCAAGTCCTATGGCGGGGTAACGGGTCCGGCGGATGAGGCACCCCCGCCCACCGCGACATCGACCGGTGACGCAAGATCTGTCCCCACCATCAATGGAATTCCACCAGACCCAGGGCCAGCGGCCATCCCCCGAATCAGCGAAGGGGATCTGCTTCAGCTTGAGGTCTTTCAGGCGCCGGAGATGTCGACCAAGGAACGGGTGATGGCTAGCGGGGAGATTTTTTTGCCGCTCATCGGTGCCATCAAGGTCGCGGGGCTTACCCAGGAAGAGGCAGAACAACTCATCACCCGCCGTCTGGCTGAAAATTATCTGCAAAACCCCCAGGTGAACCTCTTCGTTGAGGAATCCGCCAGCCAGAAAATCACCGTGGTAGGCGACTTGAATCAACCTGGCGTCTTCCCCCTGAAGGGTTCCATGACCCTGATGGAGGCGATTGCCCAGGCCCGCGGCGTAAAGAACACTGCCAAGGACGAAGCGGTCATCTTCCGTAAAACGGAGCGTGACGGCATTCGGGGATACATCATTGACCTTGATGCCGTCCAGGATGGTTCCACTCCCGATCCGCTGTTAGTCGGTGGCGACACGATTCATGTCGCCCAGTCTGGGACATTGGTCTTTTTCGACCGGATCTTCGGCAAGCTCTCCATTGCTCCAATCGGAATGTAGTCATGAGTGGCATTGAGCAACCCCCGGCTCCCGCGGATGCCCTGCCCCCGCGAGGCCACTTGGCAACGCCCGGCCAGCGCGCCCTGGCGCTACGTCCCGCCACCGAGGTCTCCACCTCCTCCGCACCCGCGAAGGATGAGGAGGATTTCATCGACCTTCGCCACCTTTGGGGCATCCTGGTGCGTCGCAAGGGCACCGTGCTCCTTGCCACGGCCCTGGTCGTCCTAATAGGTCTCATCTACACCTTTTCCACCACCCCGATCTATCGCGGTACCCTACTGTTGCAGATTGAGCGCCAGGAGGGCCAAGTGGTCGATTACAAGAGCGTGTCCCCCGATGAGGACTCTCGCTCCGGCACCGACTTTTATCAGACCCAGTACGAGCTTCTCAAGAGTAGGAATCTGGCCCGGCGCGTGATCGACCAACTTGGGTTGGAACCTCAGACCCAGCGGAAGCCCGAGGATGAAACCTCCTCATTCTTTGGTGATCTGTTCAGTTCCTTCCAGACCTGGCTGGCCGGGATTCTTGGGGCCAGTACCCAGGCCGTCGATCAACAGACCAGCGAAACGACGGATCAGCCCTCGCCCGAGGCGCAGGAAAAGGCCTTGCTCCAAAATCTCACCGTCGACCCGGTGCGCAACTCCCGGCTGGTGAAGATCTCCTACGACAGCCCACGCCCGGCCGAGGCAGCGGCGGTGGCTAATGCCTTCGCCAGCAATTTCATCAACATGAATCTGGAGCGTCGCTTCGAGGCCTCCTCCTATGCCACCCGCTTCCTCCAGGAGCAACTGCAGCAGGCCCGTGCCAACCTCGAGGACTCCGAGAAGCGCCTGGTGGAGTACGCCCGGGAGCGCGAGATCATCGACAACGAGAACCGCCTCTCCACTCTGATGGCACGGCTGAACGAGATGACCACCTCCCTGGTCAAGGCCGAGGCCGCCCGCATCGAGGCCGAGGCGGCTTACATGGGCCTGAGCGATGCCGACAACCCCGGGGTCGCCGGCATGCTGGACAGCGCCGCCATCGAAAAGCTCAAGGGGCGGCGCGCGGAGCTACAGGCCGAGTACGAGCAGAACCTGGAGGTCTACAAACCCGGCTACCCCAAGATGCAGCAGTTGCAGCGTCAGATTGCCGACATCGACCGCACCATCGCCAAGGAAGTGGCCGCCATCGCCGACAGCATCCGGCTGACAAACGGGAGGTGGACACCAACCGGGAACTTTACGAGGGTCTGCTCCAACGCCTGAAGGAGGTCGGCGTCACCGCCGGCATCGGCACCAACAACGTCTCCGTGGTCGACGCCGCGGTGATCCCGGCCCGACCCTTCAAACCCAGCCTGCCTCGCAACCTGGCCATCGCCCTGGCCCTGGGAATCCTGCTGGGTGTGGGTCTGGCCTACCTTCTCGAGACCCTGGACGACAGCATCAAGACCAGCGAGGACGCGGAGCGTCGGGTTGGCGTGCCCGTGCTCGGTCTCACGCCCATGGCCAGCGGCGAGGACCATCGCCTTGAGGGGGAACAACTGCCTTTGCTGGTCAATCGCGATCCCAAGAGCCCCCTGGCAGAGGCGGCCCGCTCCCTGCGCACCTCCCTGCTCTTTTCCACCTCCGAGGGCGCGCCGCGGATCTGCCACTTCACTAGCGCTTCCCCCTCCGAGGGCAAGACCACCACCGCCGTGGTCATGGCCACGGTCTTCGCCCAGGCCGGCGCCAAGGTCCTGCTGATCGATGCCGATCTGCGCAATCCCTCCCTGCATCGCACCTTCGCTCTGCCCAACACCGAGGGCCTGACCAACTACCTGGCCGGCGACATCGAACCCGCCCGCATCGCCCGGGCCACCGAGATCACCCGCCTCTTCACCATCACCAGCGGTCCCCTGCCGCCCAACCCGGTGGAACTGCTCTCCAGCGCCAAGATGCTCGATCTGCTGCACCTGGCCGTGGAACGGTTCGACTACGTCCTCCTCGACGGTCCGCCCGTGATCGGCCTGGCCGATGCCCTGGTGCTGGCCAACCTGTCCACCGCCACCATCTTCGCCATCAAGACCGCGGAGACCCGCGCCGGCGCCCTGGAGGGTGCCATCAAGCGCCTGCGGGCCGCCAACGCCCATGTCATCGGCACCGTCATGACCATGGCCGGGCGTCCCGGTGGCGGTTATGGCTACGGCTATGGTTACGGGTATGGCTACAGCTACGATTACCATTACACCTATTCCTACGGGAACAAGTCCGACACCGAGGCCCTGCCCGACAAGGCGGGGGCCTGAGGCCAGGAGCGACCCAGTTCCCTCACCCATCTATCCCCGCTAGGCAACCCTAGGCCCTACCGGGGATTGGTAATCGTCCCTCAGGTCCATCGCTTCAGGATGCGTCATTCATGCATGGGAGGTTGATCGAGTTCGCGCTGGCTTACTACCGTGAGCCCCTGCGGTATCCTCGCCTGGCGGATGTCCACCATCCCCTGCCCGTGGGGTTTGCCGCCATGATGCCCGCCTTTGGCGCCGCCCTGGCCCCCCGTAACCTTCCAGCCACCGCGGCGGCCTTGAACGCCAGTCCCGAGGAGGTCCTCGCCGCCGGGCGCTTTCTGATCCGCCAGGTCCTGCTGGCCCCCGGAGCCACTCCCTGGCGCATGCTCGGTTTTGAAGCGGAGGCGCCAGCGGCCCAGATCCGCCGGCACTACCAACTGTTAATCCGCCTCTTCCATCCGGATCGCCGGTCAAACCTATCTGAACTAGACACGGAATATGCTTCACGCCTCAACAGTGCCTACCATGCCCTGCGCGGCGAGGCACCAAGCGCCGATGATAAGGAAGCCGACGAGGATGATCCCCAGCCCGCACCCGACATCGGGGCCGAACTCGTCCGCTATTTCCAGCCGCAACCCCTGATCGCCCCCCGGGAAGCCCTCGTACCCCGGCCTGCTCGTTGGAAGCGCCTG
>JAGVUH010000003.1 GCA_019136395.1 Gammaproteobacteria bacterium | reverse complement strand
CCGTCAAGCATCATCATGCTGCCTTTCATATCGACCACGATATCCGTGGAATAGCGGTCCTGGCCATCGGGACCCTGCCACTTGTTGGTGCGCAACTGGCCTTCAATGTAGACCTTGGAACCCTTGCGCAGGTATTGCTGGGCGATCTCTCCCAGCTTGCCGAAGAGGGTCACCCGATGCCACTCGGTGCGCTCTTGAGGCTCGCCGGTGTTCTTGTCTTTCCAGGTCTCGCTGGTGGCGATGCGGATCTTGGTGATCGCCATGTTGCTGGGCGTGTAGCGGGTTTCCGGATCGGCGCCCAAGTTGCCGATCAGCATGACTTTGTTAAGGCTTCCCCTGGACATGAGTTCCTCCGGCCCTGATGTGGTGATGAGCTCCCCGGATGGGGTTTCAATAGGTAGCAAAGATCAACGATTTGACTTATCGGCGTTCCGGGTCGGGTGGCCTCTGGCGGGGGATACACTGAGAACGTCCCCGTAGGCTTGACGACCGCATCCCCGCAGTTGACACCACCGCCAGAAGCCACCGACCCTTCCGGCTTGCCTGGGCTGGGCTTGGCGTCAGACCGCCGCGGTGAAGGCGTCCAATCTTGCCCAATCGACGCGACCCTTGTCCACTTTGAGGTAGGCGACGCCCTCTTCCGCCACGACCAGGACTTCCTCAACACCAGGGATGGCGAGGAGGGCCGCCGGGAGGGTGGGGTGGGGTCGGCGGCGCGATCGCCGACGGGGATGGTGTGGGGCACGGCCTGGCGCGGCGGGCGCATGCCGTAGGCCACCAGGAACCAGATCGCTACCGCGAGGGCGGAGAAGACCGGCACGGCATGGGCGCCCCAGTGCTGGTGGATCCAGCCGCCGATCAGGCCGCCGAGGAAGGCGCCGGTGAACTGGGAGGTGGAATAGACCCCCATGGCGGTGCCCTTGGCCCCGGCATGGGCGACCTTGGAAACCATGGAGGGCAGGATGGCCTCCAGCAAGTTGAAAATGGTGATCAGGACCAGCAGCCAGAAGGCGGTCACCAGGAGGTTATGGCCGAGGAAGTTGAGGCCCAGCAGCCCCAAGGCCAGGGCCAGCAGGCTGCCCAGGAACACCGGTTTCATCCGCCCCTTGCTTTCCGCCTGGATGATGAGCGGGACCATGGCCAGGATCGCCAGCAGCAGGACGGGCAAATAGATCATCCAGTGATCGACGGGGGCCAGCCCCCCCTCCCCCAGAAACAGGGGCACGACCAGAAAGAGGGAGGTCATGGTCAGATGCAGGGTGAAGATCCCCAGATCCAGTCGCAGCAATTCCCCATCCGCCAGGACGGTACGAAACTGGCTGGCCACGGGCTCGGCGTCCCGATGCAGGCTGGAATGGACGGGATTCGGCACCACGAAGAGGATGATGAAAATCCCCGCCAGGGCCAGGGCGGCGATGAACCAGAAAAGCCCCGGCAAGCCGCCCCAGTGGGCGACGATGGGCCCCAGGACCAGGGCCAGGGCGAAGGACAGGGCGATGCTGATGCCGATGCCGGCCATGGCCCGGGTGCGCACCGACTCGCGGGTGAGATCGGCGGTGAGGGCCATGATGGCGGCGGCGATGGCCCCGCTGCCCTGGAGCAGGCGGCCCAGGATCACGCCATAGATGTCGGTGGCCAGGGCGGCCAGGACGCTGCCGATGAGAAAGATCATCAGACCACCCAGGATCACCGGCTTGCGGCCGATGCGATCCGAGAGCATGCCGAAGGGGATCTGGAACAGGGCCTGGGTCAGGCCATAGATGCCGATGGCGATGCCGATGAGGAAGGGTGTGGCGCCGGGGACGTCCTGGGCCTGGATGGCGAAGACCGGCAGGATGAGAAAGAGCCCCAGCATGCGCAGAGCGAAGATGCCGGCCAGGCCCGCCGAGGCGCGCCTTTCAACGGCGGTCATGGGGATGGGCGGGGGTCCGGAACGGCTCATCGTGGGGATCTTCGGCTTTGCCTCGGCTGGGAATGGCTGAGCATAATAGCAGTTTCGCCCTACCCGGTTCAGGCTCATGGACAGCATCCGCCTCCGCGGCGCCCGCACGCACAACCTCAAGAATATCGACCTGGACCTGCCCCGGGACCGGCTGATCGTGGTGACCGGCCTGTCGGGCTCCGGCAAGTCCTCCCTGGCCTTCGACACCATCTACGCCGAGGGCCAGCGCCGCTACGTCGAGTCCCTGTCGGCCTACGCCCGCCAGTTCCTGTCGGTGATGGAGAAGCCCGACCTGGATCAGATCGAGGGCCTGTCGCCGGCCATCTCCATCGAGCAGAAGACCACCTCCCACAACCCCCGCTCCACCGTCGGCACCATCACCGAGATCTACGACTATCTGCGTCTGCTGTTCGCCCGGGTCGGCACCCCGCGCTGCCCGGAACATGGGGAGACCCTGGACGCCCAGTCCGTCAGCCAGATGGTGGACCAGGTCCTGGCCCTACCGCCGGGGGACAAGCTGATGCTGCTGTCGCCGGTGATCTCCGAGCGCAAGGGCGAGTATCAGCGCCTGTTCGCCGAGCTCAACGCCCAGGGCTTCGTCCGCGCCCGGGTGGATGGCGACTTGTTCGAGCTGGACGAGCCCCCGGAACTGGACCTCAAACGCAAGCACAGCATCGAGGTGGTAGTGGACCGCTTCCGCGTCCGCGACGACCTGCGCACCCGCCTGGCGGAGTCCTTCGAGACCGCCCTCAAGCTGTCCAACGGCATCGCCCGGGTGGCCTGGCTGGACGAGCCCGACAAGCCGGAGCTGATCTTCTCCGCCCGCTACGCCTGCCCCGTCTGCGGCTACAGCCTGCCGGAGCTGGAGCCCCGCCTCTTCTCCTTCAACAACCCCGCCGGGGCCTGCCCGAGCTGCGACGGCCTGGGGGTGGAGCAGTTCTTCGACCCCGCCAAGGTGGTGGTCCACCCGGAGTTGAGCCTGGCCGGCGGGGCGGTGCGCGGCTGGGACCGGCGCAACGCCTACTACTTCCAGATGATGCGCGCCCTGGGGGAGCACTACGGCTTCGATGTCGAGACCCCCTGGGCGGAGCTGCCGGAGCGGGCCCGGCAGGTCATCCTTAATGGCAGTGGCAGCGAGCGCATCAAGCTCAAGCTGCCCCATGAGAGCGGCGCCGGGCGCCTGCGGCCCTTCGAGGGCGTGCTGCGTAACCTGGACCGCCGCTACCGGGAGACGGACTCCGTCACCCTGCGCGAGGAGCTGGCCAAGTAT
>JAGVUH010000364.1 GCA_019136395.1 Gammaproteobacteria bacterium | reverse complement strand
CCGCCTGTGCCCGCGGCCTGTCCCGGCTGCTGCGGCGTTACGCCCTGACCCGTTATCCCCGCCGCGCCGTCGCGGGGCTGAGCGGCGAGGACTGGCTGGCCTTTCTCGATGCCCATGGCGGTGCCGGTCGCTTCCAGGCCGGACCCGGACGGGGCCTATTGGTGGCGCCCTATCGTCCCGGGGGTGGGCAGGCCATGGGGGGTGAACTGGCCGTCGGCGAACTGGCGGATTTGGTCGAGGACTGGATTCAGCGCAATCGCCAGCCCGCAGCGGGGGTGGCCCCGGGGCCAGGAGGACGGCACGCATGATCAGCCTCGCCTGGCCCTGGGCCCTGGCTGCCCTGCCCTTGCCCTTGCTGGCCCGCCTGCTACCCACGGCGCGAGCGGCGGCGGGGGCCGCCCTGCGCCTGCCGCCGCTCCAGGCCCTGGAGGCCCAGGACCTCGGCGTTACGCCACGTCAACGCCGCCTGACGCTGCTCCTGGCTTGGCTGGCCTGGGGGCTGCTGGTCCTGGCCGCCGCCCGCCCCGAGTGGCTGGGGGAGCCCGTCAGCCTGCCCCTGGCCGGGCGCGATCTGATGCTGGCGGTGGACGTCTCCGGCTCCATGGAGCAGGCGGACTATCTCCTCGACGGGCGTCCGGCCAACCGGCTGGCGGTGGTCAAGTCGGTCGCCGGCCGCTTCATCGAGCGGCGTCAGGGCGATCGCCTGGGCCTGATCCTCTTCGGCAGCCGGGCCTATCTGCAGACCCCCCTCACCCATGACCGCCAGACGGTCGAGCAACTGCTGGGGGAGGCGGTCATCGGCCTGGCGGGCCGGGAGACGGCCATCGGCGATGCCATCGGCCTGGCGGTGAAGCGGCTGCGCGACCGGGTGGACGACAACCGGGTGCTGATCCTCCTCACCGACGGCAGCCAGACCGCCGGCGCCCTGGGTGCCCTGGAGGCCGCCCGACTGGCCGCCGAGGCCGGGGTGCGGATCTACACCATCGGCATCGGCGGCGGGACCCTGGGGGTGCAGACCCCCTTCGGCATGCTGCGCCGCCAGGCCAGCGATCTGGACCCGGCTACCCTGGAAGCCATCGCCAAGGCCAGCGGCGGCCGCTACTTCCAGGCCACGGACACCGCCCAACTGGAGGCGATCTACGCGGAACTGGACCGGCTGGAGCCCAGCGAGCGTGATCAGCGTATCTTTCGGCCCCTCCAGTCCCTCTACTACTGGCCCGCCGGGGCGGCCCTGGGTCTGGTCCTGATCATCGGGCTGCTAGGGGGTGGCGGAGGCGGTTTTCCGAGGGCTGAAGGAGGGAGGCAGGGGTGAATGTGCCGCTGGCACGCAACTGGACCCGCGCCGGCGAAGTGGTCGGCGGGGGTGTCCGCAGCGATGCGCCTTGGTCCGGAGGCGCCCGACCCTCTCGCTACTTGGTGGTTACTACCCCGGGCCGGGTGGCTTTCTTGCCCCTGCTGTCGGTCACGGCCCCTAGTGGGTTGGTTCTACTAACTGTCATGAGGCGGCAGGCCACGCCCCTGATAATCAAAGACATTCCCGTGACTTTCACGCTAAGGGCCTGAAACCTTGAATAGCTTTCTGACCGATCTGCCCAGCCTGTCGGCTCTGAGCGAGTTGCATTTTTTGCGGCCGCTCTGGTTTCTGGCCCTAGCCCCCTTACCCTGGCTGCTGTGGCGGCTGAGACGATACGACCCCGGCGTCTCCGCCTGGCGGGGTCTCGTGGATGCCCACCTCTTGTCTCATCTGCTGGTCGGGACGGAGGCACGGGTCCGGCGTCTGCCCCTGGCGCTGCTGGCGTGTGGCTGGCTGTTGGGGGTGACGGCCCTGGCGGGCCCGGTCTGGGAGCGTTTGCCGCAACCCCTTTTCCAGGCCCAGGCGCAACGGGTCATCGTTCTGGATTTATCCCCCGACATGGATGCCCAGGATCTGTCCCCCTCGCGCCTGGGGCGGGCCCGCTTCGAGATCCTGGACCTGCTTGCCGCGGCGGCCGAGGGCCAGACCGCCCTGCTGGCCTATGGCGCCGAGCCCTTTCTGGTCTCACCCCTGACCGGCGATGCCGCCACCATCGCCGCCCAGGTTCCGGACCTGGCGACGGCCCTGCTGCCGGTGAAGGGGGCCAAACGCACCGACCTGGCCCTGGCCGAGGCGGGGGAACTGCTCAAGCAGGCCGGTAGCCTCTCGGGGGACATCGACCAGGGTGCCCCGGTGCCCCTGGCCGGCGGGGGTTTCCAGTCCGACGACCGGGGCGCCATCCGCTTGAGCCGGTTGCAGCCTGAGCAGTTGCGGGCGATCGCCGCCGCCGGGGGCGGCCGCTATGTCCCCCTCGCCACCGATGACGCCGATACCCGTGCCCTGCTGCCCGCAGTCCCGCACGACGCCGCCGCGCTCGAGCGGGAGGAGGCCGCCCGCGCCGATCAGTGGCGCGAGGAAGGACCTTGGCTGCTGGTGGTGCTGCTGCCCCTCGCGGCCCTGGCCTTCCGCCGGGGCTGGCTCAGCCCCCTGACCCTGCTCCTGGGCGTCTGCCTGGCCTGGGTACCGCCGCCGGCGGCCCATGCCTTTGGCTGGGCGGACCTGTGGTGGCGCCCCGACCAGCAGGGCGCCCAGGCCCTCGCCGCCGGGGATCCACAGCAGGCCGCGGCCCGTTTCGCCCGTCCCGACTGGCGCGCGGCGGCGCAGTATCAGGCCGGTGACTACGACCAGGCCCTGGCGACCCTCGAAGGTCAGGCCGGTGCCGAGGCCGACTACAACCGGGGCAATACCCTGGCCCATTCCGGAAAGTTGGACGAGGCCGTCGCGGCCTACGAGCGGACCCTGGCGGAGGTGCCGGATCACGCCGATGCCCGCTTCAACCTGGATCTGGTGCGGTCGCTCCTGGCCCAGCAGGCGGCCCAGTCCCAGGAACCCGCCTCATCCCCTTCCTCGGGAGAGGATGAGGCGGAGGGGGGTGAGAAGGCTGCCCCACGGGGCGGGCAGGAACCAGAGGCGGGGTCGGGGCAGGCAGGTGAGTCCTCGCCGCAAGACCAGGGGCAACAGCAAGGCCAGCAGAGTCACCAAGGTCAGAACGGTCAGAAAGGTCAACAGGGCCAGCAAGATTCACCGGGACAGCAGGGAGGACAAGAGGTGCCGCAGGACCAACAGCATGATCAACAGGGCCAGGACGGTCTGAAGGGGGAGGCGGAGCAATCGGTTAAGGCAGGCCAACCGGACGCCGATTCGGGGGCAGGAGAAGAGCGAAATGAGGGGCATGGCCAGGGCCAGGGAGGGGATTCAGAGCGGCAATCCCCGCAAGAGCCGGTAGCTGATCAATCCCGGCAAGACCCCTCGGCTGATCAAGTTGACAAGCCTGCTTCCGAAACCCGGTCTCCGGGGGAGTCCGCGGCCGATCAGGATGGCAGGGCGGCGCCTGACCCTAGTCCAGACCAGCGGGCCGGCGCCGAGCCCGGGGTTGCGGACCTGCTGGATCGCCAGGGGGCGGACCAACCGCCGGCGGCGGGCATCCCGCCCGTCCCAGCTCCGACCCAGGCGTCTCAGACGTCCGAGGCGCAACAGGCCCTGGAGGCGCAACTCCGCCGGGTACCCGATGATCCTGGCGGCCTGTTGCGGCAACGCTTCCTGCTCCAGCATCTGCGCCGTCAGGGTCAGTTGCCCTGAGGGGCTCAGTGTGAGGCGGGGGGCGCCACCCGACCCGGGCCAGCCCGGAATTGATGTGTGATGTCCGTCACAGAGAGGTCATGAAAGTGGATGGCGTGAAAGTCAAGGCAAAGTCAGTCTTTTTCAGTGCCGTGGCGCTCCCCCTCACGCCAGTCAGGCTGATGAGGTCGATTCCGCGGGGCGAGGGCGGCACCCGCGGCACTTCTTCCGTTCCTGCCGGGCTGTTCCTGATCCTGCTGGGGTTCCTCAGTATTGCCCAGGCGCTGGCCGCCGGGCTCGACGCCCAAATCGATCGCGCCCGCCTGGCCGAGGGTGAGTCCCTGCTCCTGACGCTCTCCGGACCGGGCGATGTCTGGGGAACGCCCGACACGGCGGTGCTGGCCCGGGATTTCGCGGTCCAGAATCAGGGACAGGGCACCAGCACCGTCATGACCAACGGCCGGGTGACCACCACCCGGGAATGGCGCTTCCTGCTGACCCCCAAGGCCAGCGGCCGGTTCACCATCCCCGCGATGAGGCTCGGGGAACTGGAGAGCCTGCCGATAGCCGTCGAGGTGCTGCCCGCCGCCCAGGCCGCCCAGGTTGGCGAGCCCCCGCCCGCCCGGCTGGAGGCTGAACTCGATCGCGACCAGGTCTATGTCCAGGGTCAGGTCATTTACACCCTGCGCGTGCTACTGCGGCCCCAGGTGCAGAACGCCAGTCTGGAGGATACCCAGGCGGAAGGTATCCAGATTGAACGTCTGGGGGAGGATCGGGTGACGGAGACCCAGCGGGATGGCCTGCGTTATCGGGTGGTCGAGCGCCGCTATGCCCTGCTGCCCCAGCACAGCGGGGCGATCGAGATTCTGGCGCCGGTGCTCTCCGCGGCGGTGCCCGAGTCCAGAACCGGTCGCGGTCAGGGGGCAGCGCCTTCGAGCAGTTCTTTGGCCGCGATCCCTTCGCCGAGATGGATAGCCTCTTTCAACGCACCCGGCCGATCCAGGTGCGCGGTCCCGCCCTGACCCTGGAGGTCAGGCCACGGCCGGCGGGGGCCCCCGTCCCCTGGCTGCCGGCCGAGGAGCTGCGCCTGGCGGAGATCTGGACCCCTGATCCTGCCGCGGCCCAGACCCGGCTGAGGGTCGGCGAGCCCATCACCCGAAATATCGCCCTGACCGCCCAGGGGCTGAGTGCCACCCAGTTGCCGGACCTGACTGGGGCGGTCCCGCCCGGGGTCAAGAGCTATCCGGACAAGCCGCGGACCGAGACCCGGGCCGAGGGGGACACCCTGGTGGCGGTCAAGGAGATCAAACAGGCCCTGGTGCCGTCGGTGGCCGGCAAGCTGGTGCTGCCCGAGATCCGTCTGGCCTGGTGGGATACGCGGGCCGATCAGGAGCGGGTGGCCGTGCTGCCGGCACGGACCCTGGAGGTTCTGCCCGCGACGGGGGCGGTGGATGACCAGACCCCGCGGGGGC
>JAGVUH010000305.1 GCA_019136395.1 Gammaproteobacteria bacterium | reverse complement strand
GTGGGTCAGGGGGGCGCCCACCAGGGAGGCGCAGGTGGCCAGGGCGGTGCAACCCGGCACCAGTTCCACCTCGACCCCGGCGCCCGGCCGCCAGCCGGCTTGCAGCAGGACCTCATAAGTGGGCCCGGCCATGCCATAGACGCCGATGTCGCCGGAGGAGACCAGGGCCACGCGCCGGCCAAGCCGGGCCTGTTCGTAGGCCTCGATACCGCGGTCAAGCTCTTCAGTCATGCCCTTGCGGATGACCTCCTTGCCGACGAGCAACTCTGGGATCAGCCGGAGGTAGGTGCCGTAGCCGATAACCACTTCGGCCTCGGCGATGGCCTGACGGGCGCGCAGGGTCATATGTTCCGGGTTACCGGGACCCAGGCTGACCAGGGAGAGCTTGCCTTGGCGCGGGGAGGGGGCTTGGGGCGTGGCGGTGCCTACTTCGGCAGAGGGTGGAGCTTCGAGCTCGGTAGGGTGGACTAACACCTTGGGCGGATTACCTGGCTGGTCCTTCGCGCTGGCAAGTGATTGCTGGGGCAAGGCGGGACCGCTGGCTTTGGTCTGGATGCTGGATTCAGGGGAGTCAGCAGGTACAGGCATGCCGCTGGGTTTAGTCGTCACGGTCAGTTGTCGGGCGATGGAGACCGTGGCGTTCTTGCCGTCGGGCCCGCGGTATTTGAACTTCTCAAGCACCAACACGGCCCGGCCGGTGCCTGCCTGGTCCTGAGATCCCCTGAGGTCTGGCATCCACGGTTCCGGCTTAGAGGAACCAGACTCCCTCCCCCCTGGTGGGGGAGGGTCGGGGAGAGGGGGGGAGGACCCCGCCGCCAGCAAGGCCGCCGCCTCGGCCACCGCCGGCGTCCCCATGTGGGCGAGCACGGTCGCGGAGGGATTGGGCACCGGCACTCTGGCCAATTCCGCGGCGGAATAGAGGCGCAAGGGCCAGCCATGGCGACTCGCCAGGGCCAGGATGGCGGGCTCGTCGCCCTTGCGGTCGATGGTGGCGACGCCGGCCACCTGGTCGGGGTGGGCGCCGCATTGCGCCAGGGCCAGGCTCACGGCCGCGGCCAGGGTCTCCGGTGCGGTATGTCGGTCGCAGCCCAGGCCGAGAAAGAGAGGAGGGGAAACCGTCTTCTCGTCCCTCTTCCTATGGCCATGCCCCTCTCCATGGCTATCCCCCTCTCCCCAACCCTCCCCCGCGAGGGGGGAGGGAGCCAGAGCTGATGGTACCGCGTTGCTCTTACCTTCCTCGGCGGCTTGCCGGAATGACTCCAGTCGGTGGGGTGATCCCAGGGGACCGGCTGTATCCATGCCAAACCCAGTGAAAGGTTCCAGAGCGGCGGTCCGTTGTTGAAGGTCAGTCTGGCCGGTGTCAGCGCCCCACCGTTCCTGCTCGGGGGGCCGATAGACCACCAGGCGCTCGGCAAACTGCGTCCAAAACTTCCGGGGGACATCCCGTCGGGTAATCCACAGCAGGCCGCCATAGCGCTCCGGGTCCGGGATGTCCTCAAGGCGATCGAAGCGGTGGATATTGGCTGGCAGCGGGGTATCGCGGCGCCACCAGTCACGACGGCCGCACTCATGGATCAGGGCGATGGGCTCGCCATTGACGACCTGGGCGGAGACGCGGGTGACGTTGAGTTTTGGGGCCTCCAGCCGCCAGCCAAATTCCCGACCGAGCAGGTCGACGGCGAGGGTCTGGCCGACGTCCGAGGCGGTGGTGATGACCGCGGTGGCGCCGATCAGCCCGGCGATGCGCTCGGCGAAGGCGTTGGCGCCGCCGACGTGGCCCGACAGGGCCGGGATGACGAAGCGCCCGGCCTCGTCGATCACCAGCACGCCGGGGTCCCGGTGCTTTGACTGGAGGTAGGGGGCGATGAGGCGGGTCACCGCTCCCAGGGACACGAAGAAGACCAGTTGGTCGCAGGCGGCGAAAAGGGGCCCGACCTGGTCGCTCAACGGCCCGGAGTAGGGCAGGACCCGGGTGCCTGCTTGATGCATCCCGGCGAATTTTTCCGGGACATGAATATTGATCATCCCCGCGGCCGGGTCCTCAGTCTGGAGAAGCCGGGCGAGGGCGGTCGCCTGCGTGACACCCTGGCGGGTGATGGCGATCAGGGCAATGTGCGGGATGACGGGAGTAATCGGGCTGGCCGGAGCAGCTCGGTCGACCGTAGCAGCCGGTTCGACCGAGGCAGCCAGAGCAGCCGTGGCAGCCGGGGCGGCAGATGCAGGCAGGGGAGCCGGAGCAGCCGGGGCGGCAGATGCAGACAGGGCAGCCGGGGCGGCAGGTTCATCCGGGGTGACGGCTGGCGTCATGCCCCTTCCTCCTCATTGGGCGTCTTCTCGCCTGGCGCCTTCTTGCGACAACCGCGCAGGGTTGCGCCCTTGGCCCGGTGGGGGTTGTGCACCAGGAGCAGGGACAGGTAGTTGACGGTCTCGCCACGGATCTGGGTCAGATCGTGGACGGTACGCTCCTCGGGACAGCCGACCTTTTCCACGAAGCGGGCGTGCTCCAGCAGGCCGCG
>JAGVUH010000044.1 GCA_019136395.1 Gammaproteobacteria bacterium | reverse complement strand
CACGGTGACCTCTGGGGCGGCAACCTGGCCTATGACCAGGCCGGCCAGGCCGTCATCTTCGACCCGGCCACTTACTACGGCGACCGGGAGGCCGACCTGGCCATGACCGAGCTGTTCGGCGGCTTCAGCGCCGACTTTTACGCCGCCTACCGCGAGTCCTGGCCCCTGGACCCTGGCTACCCGGTTCGGCGCGATCTCTACAATCTCTACCACGTCCTCAATCACCTCAATCTCTTCGGCGCCGGCTACCTGGGGCAGGCCCAGAGCATGATTGACCGGTTGCTGGCGGCCCTGGGCTGAGAAGCCATGAAAACGTTACCGTTCAGCCCCCCTCTCCCCAAACCTCCCCCGCCAGGAGGGAGGGGCTTAGGATAATCAGCAACTTGCGCCACCGAAGCCCTCCTAGGGCGCGTGATGACTGAACGAATACGTGAAATCAACCGCTCTCCTATAAAATCGTCCTCAATTCGCCACCTTGCCCCTTTCCATCCCTCCCGAGGTTCCTTGCACATGACCCGTGAATTGCTCCTGCTGCGCCACGCCAAATCCGACTGGGAAAGCGGCTTTCAGAACGACTTCGACCGCCCCCTGGCCAAGCGGGGGCGTCAGGACGCGCCCTTGGTGGGCGAATGGCTGTTGCACGCGGGCCGGGTACCTGACCTGGTGGTCAGCTCACCCGCCGCGCGCGCCAGGGAGACCACGCTCCTGGTTTGCAAGGCCATGCATTTCAAGGAAAAGAAGATCATTTGGGATGAGGATGTCTATGAGTCCGGGATGACCTCCCTCCTTGAAGTCCTTGGCCGTTGCCCGGCGAAGAGCGCCGCAGTGCTCCTCGTCGGCCACAATCCTGGCATGGAAGACCTGCTGCGTTTTCTGCTCGGTGATGAGGTGGAGACCCCCGCGGATGGCAAGCTGTTACCCACGGCCACGGTCGCCCGCCTGGAAATGCCCAAGGACTGGGAAAATCTGAGCGCCGGCTGCGCCAAGCTGCTGGAACTGCGCCGCCCCCGGCGGGACCAGGGCTGAGGGGCGGGATACGGATGGCGTTGACGTGAAATTCACGGCGAGGACTTTCCTTTTCAGGGGCGTGGCCCGCCATCTCATCACGGCTAGGCCCATCCTCCCGCGCTTCATGCGTCAAGCCCTGCATCAAGCCTGATTTTTTTCTCCCCCACCGGTCTCCCGTTCCGATGTCCAAAAATCTTCGCGGCCTCGCCGCGCGCCTGGCCCTCGACCCCGGACTTCATGGCCTGACCCAGGCCGCCGCCGCCTCCGGCCTGGAGCGGCCCTTCGCCGCCCTGGCCGAATCCAGCCAAACGGGCGAGGCCAGCCTGATCGGTGCCAGTTCCTGTTACCACTTTCCCCGTCAGCATCGGGAGGGGAAACGGGTGTTCGCCTGTGATGGCACCGCCTGCCTGGTCTCCGGGCGGACGACCGCGGTGGCGGCGCGGCTGGCCGAGCACTTCGGCCCGGAGGCGATTGGGCAGGCGACCTGCCTGGGTCAGTGCCACCGCAACGATGCCTTCCTCCATGAGGGGGCCACCGGTTTTCTGGCTGACGCCACGACCGTCCCGACCGGGGCCCCAATGGCGTCCCCCATCCTCCTCGCCCCCCTCCCGCCACCGGAGGACTACTACGCCACCCTGCTGGCTCACCTCCGGGACCCGGAGCAGGCCCTCATCGAGATCACCCACTCGGGGCTGCGTGGTCGGGGGGGTGCCGGCTTTCCCCTCCACCTCAAGCTCAAGGCGGCGCGTGAGGCCCCCGGCGAGCCGAAGTATGTGGTCTGCAATGCGGACGAGGGCGACCCCGGGGCCTTTTCCGACAAGTGGCTCCTGGAGGAACGGCCCCATGCCGTCCTGGGTGGCATGCTGGCGGCGGCCCGGATCATCGGCGCCGCAGAGGGCGTCCTCTACATCCGGGCTGAATATCCGGAGGCCATCCAGGCCATGCTGGCCGCCATCGCCCGCTTCGAGGCGCTGACCCGGAGCGGCGGCAACGAACACCACGCCGTGCCGCCTTTTCGCTTCCACGTCGTCACGGGCGCCGGGGCCTATGTCTGCGGGGAGGAGACCGCCCTCCTCAACTCTATCGAGGGCCTGCGCCCCGAGGTCCGCACCCGCCCGCCCTACCCCACCCATTACGGCCTGTTCGGCCAGCCCACCCTGCTCAGCAACGTCGAGACCCTGGCCAACCTGCCCGCCATCCTGACCGCCGGCGGCCGGACCTACGCCACCCGAGGTATCCCCGCCTGCACCGGCACCAAGCTGGTCTCCCTCGACGGTGGTTTTCGGCGGCCCGGCGTTTACGAGATCGAGATGGGCACGCCCCTGCGGGAGATCCTGGATGACCTGGGGGGCGGCACCCGCTACCCGGTGAAGGCCTACCAGATTGGCGGCCCCCTGGGCGGTCTGGTCCCCGCCAGCAAGGTGGCCGACCTGACCCTGGACTTCGAGTCCTTCGCCCATCACGGCTTCCTGCTGGGCCACGCCGGCATCGTCGCCATCCCCGCGCACTTCCCCCTG
>JAGVUH010000567.1 GCA_019136395.1 Gammaproteobacteria bacterium | reverse complement strand
GCTGGCTGGTGCCCTACCTGTTTGGCGCCTCGCCCGCGGTGTGCAAGACCTTTGTCCAGGATTTCGTCCTGGAGGCCCAGAGCGGCCTGGTGCCCTTCGACGAGCACACCCTCTTCTACCCGCATGCCACCTCCCTGCGCCTGGGTGATATCGGCTACCAGAACCGCCAGGAAGAGGGCACGGGGATGAAGGCCAATTACGACAGTCTGTACGCCTACGTGCGCAGCCTATCCTGGGCCATCAGCACCCCCTGTCCGCATTACGAGGCGATCGGGGTCAAGGTCGGGGGGGACTACCGGCAACTCAATGCCAACGTCCTGCAGATCGAGAACGAATATTACAGCTCGGTGCGTCCCAAGGCGTTGATGGACTGGCTGGAGAAGCCGACCCAGGCGCTGCGGCGCAAAGGGGTAGCCTACATTGAGGTGCGCTCCTTCGACGTGAATGCCTTCGTCCCCAACGGGGTGGACCCGGAGCAACTCCACTTCATGGCGGCCTTCGTCCGCTTTTGCCTGCTGGCCGATAGCCCGCCCATCCAGCCCCGGGAGCGGCGCGCCATCGATGACAATCTCCTACTGGTCGCTCATCGCGGCCGGGAACCGGGGCTGCGCCTGGAGCGGGATGGCCAGCCGGTGGCCCTGCGGGATTGGGCCCTGGAGTTGCTGGAGGCGATGGCACCGGTGGCGGACCTGGTGGACGGCGGCCTGGGTCCCGGGGCGGCTGACCAG
Source organism: Gammaproteobacteria bacterium (assembly GCA_019136395.1). The sequence continues at coordinate 1,804 of JAGVUH010000567.1, read as the reverse complement.
CGTGCCGCTGGGCCCTGCGCCGGGAGTCTGGCGCGGCAGCGCGCCAAGGTCCTGGAACCGGATCTGACCCCGTCGGCGCGTATGCTGGCGGAGATGCGGGAGCGGGGGGAGAGTTTCTTCGGCCTGGCCCAGCGGTTGTCCCAGGCCCATCGTCGTGCCTTATTGTCCCAGCCCCTGGCCCCGGAGCGGCAGGCGATGCTGGAGGAGCTGAGCCGGTCCTCGCTGCTGCGCCAGGCGCGAATCGAGGCGGAGGATGATCTTGATTTCGATACCTTCCTCGACCGTTACTTGGCCGGGAATTAACCGGCGGGCCAATCAGACCCTTTACTGCCGGGAGCGTAACACTAGGTGATGACTGCAAAAAGCGACCAGACCAACCTCATATTGGCCTGTATTTCCGGGTCTGCGGCGGGGGTGCGTAAGTCCGAAGAGACATGACAAAGGCCGGGGTAGGATTCTCGGTAGTGGATTTACGGCCCTCCTCCCGTCTTTAATTTACCATTGCCCGGTAAAACCTGGACGCCACCCGCCGATCTAAGCGCTATGCTGCCCGAGACCAGCGCATGATTAAAATAATGACTTTTAATATTCGCATGGGTTTGGCCAATGACGGCATAAATCATTGGCGGCATCGAAAGTCTTTAGCTTTAGCGCGAATTAATGCCTTTGAACCGGATTTGCTCGGTATACAAGAGTGCTATGATAATGAGGCCCAGGCTGGTTTTTTAGAGCAGCATTTGGCTGGATATGAATTTTATGGTGTGCATCGAGGCGGGCAAAGTGGTGCCGCCATGGAGATGGCTCCGGCGTTGGTTAAAAAATCAAGTTTCAGGGTGTTGGAATCTGGTACCTTTTGGTTGAGTGAAGCGCCACAGCAATCAGGTAGCATGAGTTGGGACGCGGCATTCCCTCGTACCTGTCTGTGGTTTCGATTGTGCCATCTTACTACGCGTAAGGAATTAATTTTTTTAAACACGCATTTTGATTATCAACCGGATGCCATGTTTGAGTCGGCTAAGGTGTTGCAGGCCTGGATTAGAGAAAAATCCAATATGCCTTTGATTGTCACTGGCGATTTTAATGCTGATAAACATTCTGAATCGTATCGCATTTTAACCAGTGAGTTAGTCGATGTTCACCCAAATGATGATAATACATTTCACGACTATGGCAAGATTGATCGGGGTTGGCCGATTGATTGGATACTGACGTCCATCCATTTCAAAACGAAAAGCAGTCGTATAGATTATTACCATGAAATTGATCTCTATCCATCGGATCATTATCCATTGCTTGGGGTATTAGATTGGAAAACTTGAGTTTCACCGCTCGCGGTTTTCAGTTAATATAAGCACCTGAAAATAAATAAGGAAGAGTGCAATACCGTGCGACTCTCTGAAAGTTTTTTTATGGATTTTGTCCGTTTTGCGGGACGATTCTGGTTCTCTGAAAACAAAAAGGCCATCTGGCGTTGGACGGTAATTCTTGTGGGTCTGACAATCTTGCAGATTGTCATGGCGGTACTGGTGAATAAATGGAACGCGGCATTATTTGACGCGATAGAGCAGCATTCGATGTCTGGCCTGACCAAACAGATCATGCTGCTATTGGTAATAATGCTTGCCAGTATTTTAATTACGGTATCCCATTTAACCGTTAAACGGCGACTGATGATTGATTGGCGCACCTGGTTGACCGAAAAGGTCACTGACCGTTGGATGAGCGATGGTCGCCATTACCTGGTTTCACATATGCCGGGGGAGCATGACTATCCGGATGAACGGATTGCTGAAGATTGCCGAAT
>JAGVUH010000286.1 GCA_019136395.1 Gammaproteobacteria bacterium | reverse complement strand
GCTCACGCGGCGGCCTCCAGGACGCCTTCGAGGCGGTCTTCCAGTTCCTCGCCGGCGCGGCGCAGGGCCTCCAGGGTGGCCGGGTCCGGGGTCCAGTAGCGGCGCTCGTGGGCCTCGATCAGCCGGCTGGCGACCTTGGCGGAGGCCGTGGGGTTGAGGGCCGCCAGGCGCTCGCGCATCTCGGCGTCGAGGATGTAGGTCTCGGTCAGGCGCTGATAGACCCAGGGGGCGACCTGGCCGGTGGTGGCGGACCAGCCCATGGTGTTGGTGACGTGGACCTCGATCTGGCGCACCCCCTCGTAGCCGTGGGCGAGCATGCCCTCGTACCACTTGGGGTTGAGCATGCGGGTGCGGGTCTCGACGGCCACCTGCTCGGCCAGGGTGCGCACCACGCCGTTGCCGCGGGTCTGGTCGCCGATGTAGACCGGGATGTCGCCGCCCTTGGCGCGGCTCACCGCCCGGCTGATGCCGCCCAGGGTGTCGAAGTAGTGGTCGATGGTGGTGACGCCCAGTTCCACCGAGTCCAGGTTCTGGTAGGCGAGCTGGACGTCGGCGAGGACGCTGGTGAGGAGCTCCGGCTGACGCATCAGCTTGCCGCCGCGGCCGAAGGCGAAGCACTTGCGGCGGGTGTAGGTCTCCGCCAATTCGTCCTCCTCGTCCCAACGGCTGCTGTCCACCAGGTAGTTAACGTTGGCCCCGTAGGCGCCGTCGGCATTGGCGAAGACCCGCAGGGCGGCGGTCTCCAGGTCGCAGCCCTTGGCGGCCTGGTAGGCAAGGGCGTGCTTGCGCACGAAGTTGAACGCCACCGGCTCCTCGGCGCTGGCCGCCAGCCAGGCGGCCTCCGCCAGCATGCGCGTCTGCAAGGGCAGCAGGTCGCGGAAGATGCCGGACAGGGTCATGACCACGTCGACCCGGGGCCGACCCAGCTCCTCCAGGGGGATGAGGGTGGCGCCGGCCAGGCGGCCGAAGCCGTCGAAGCGCGGCCGCGCCCCCATCAGGGCCAGGGCCTGGGCGATGGGCCCACCCTCGGTCTTGAGGTTGTCGGTACCCCAGAGGACCAGGGCGATGGACTCGGGGAAGCCCTGCCCCTCGCTCAGGTGCCGCTCCAGCAGGCGGGTCGCCTGGGCGGCGCCGTCCCTGACGGCGAAGAGGCTGGGCAGGCGGAAGGGGTCGAAGCCATGGAGGTTGCGCCCCGTGGGCAGGATGTCCGGGGTGCGCAGCAGGTCGCCACCCGGTGCCGGGCGGATGTAGCGCCCGTCCAGGGCGTTGAGGATGCCCTGGAGCTCGGTGTCCTGGGCCAGGAGGCGATCGGTGTTGGCCAGTTCCTTGAAGAGGCCCAGGTTGTCATCGTTCGCCGCCATGCCGCTCACGACCAGGGCCGCCTGGGGGGCCTGGCCGGCGACCAGGGCCTCGATGGCGGGCCGGGCGGGCCGCGCCTCGTGGGAGGCTTCCGCCACCGCCAGCAGCATGTCGACGCGCTCCCCGGCGGTGGGCGGTTGGCCGACCACGTGCAGGCCTTGGGGGATGAGGGTGTACTCCAGCTCCAGCACCTTGTCGTGAAGGCGGGCGACGGCGGCCTCCAGGGCCTCGGCGTCGAGCACCTGAAGCGCCGGGTCCGAACTCGCCACCGCCTGAAGCCTGGGGGTCCGCCCCGCCAGGGTCCAGGCCGGCTCCACCGGAACCAGGTCGAGCTCCACCGCCTGGGCCTGGATCAGTTCGGCGAGCTGGAGGCGCTCGTCCTGGTTGTCCGGACTCAGGCCACGGAAACGCTCGACGGAGGCCTTGAGACCGGCGTGGGCGATGGGCGGGGTCAGGTAGCTCACCAGGGTGGCTGCGGCGCGGCGCTTGGCGATCATGCCCTCGGAGGGGTTGTTGGAGGCGTAGAGATAGAAATTGGGCAGGTCGCCGATGAGGCGGTCCGGCCAGCAGGTCCCGGCCAGGCCGGCCTGCTTGCCGGGCATGAACTCTAGGGCGCCGTGGGTGCCGAAGTGCAGCACGGCGTGGGCGCCGAAGTCCTCGCTGATCCAGCGGTAGAAGGCGGAGAAGGCATGGGTGGGGGTGAAGCCCTTCTCGAACTGGAGGCGCATGGGGTCGCCCTCGTAGCCGAAGGCGGGCTGAACGCCGACGAAGACGTTGCCGAAGGACTCGCCGAGGACGAAGAGGGAACCGCCATCGGTCTGCAGGCGACCCGGCGCCGGTCCCCACTGCTGCTCGATCTCCCGCAGCCACTTCTCGCGCCGGACGTGGTCGTCGGTGCGCACCCGGGCATGAACGTTGGCGTGGGCGCCGTAGCGGGCGGCGTTGCCATTGATGATGGCCTCGCGCAGCACGTCGACGGACTCCGGCACCTCGACGCCGTAGCCGGCGGCCTTCATCTCCTTAAGGGTGTTGAACAGAGAGGCGAAGACCGAGAGATAGGCGGCGGTGCCGGTGTTGCCGGCGTTGGGCGGGAAGTTGAACAGCACCACGGCGACCTTGCGCTGGGCGCGCGGGGTCTGGCGCAGGCGCACCAGGCGCTGGACACGTTCCGCCAGGACCTCGATGCGCTCATTGTGGGGCTGCATGTCCCGCGCCTGCTCCGGCAGGGCGGCGTTGGAGCGCCCGCCGAAGACCAGGGGGCCGGTGGCGCCGTCGAGCTCGGGGATGGCCACCATCATGGTCGCCTCCACCGGCATCAGGCCCTGATCCGAGGTCTGCCACTGCTCCAGGGTCTGGAACTCCACGGCCAGGGTGGTGAGATAGGGCACGTCCAGGGCGGCCAGGGCCTCCTGGGCGGCCTGGTTGTCGTTGTAGGCCGGACCGCCGACCAGGGAGAAGCCGGTCAGGGAAACCACGGCGTCCACCGTCGCCCGGCCGTCGCGCATGAAAAAGCGCTCCAGGGCCGGGCGGGCGTCTAGACCGCTGGCGAAGGCCGGGACCACCTGGAGGCCACGGGCCTCGAAGGCGGCGATGACGGCGTCGTAGTGGGCGGTGTTGCCGGCCAGGACGTAGGAGCGCATCAGCAGCAGGCCGACCCGCCCTTCCCGGGCCGGCCGCGCCGGCATGGGCAGCCGGTTGAGATCCACCACCACCCGCTCCTTCAGGCGCGGGTGGTAGAGACCGACCTCGGGGTATTCCACCGGTGGCGGGACCTTGAGGGTGCCTCGCAGGGCGCGGCGGGGGCCGTCGGCGTAGCGGTCGAGCAGATAGACCACCAAGGCGGCGACGTTCTCGTCCGAACCCGCCAGCCAGTATTGCAGGGCCAGGAAATAGGCCCTCACATCCTGGGCGGTACCGGGGATGAAGCGCAGCAGCTTGGGGATGTGGCGCAGCATGGCCATCTGCTGGGCGCCGACGGTCTTCTGCTGGTTGGGTTTGGACTTGCCGCGCAGGCGCTTGAGCAGGGCCATGGGGCCACCGCCGCTGCCGTCCATCCTGAAGCCGCCCAGGCGGGTCAGCTTCATGACCTCGCTGGCGGAGAAGCAGGAGACCATGGCGTCGCACTGGTCGCGACGGGCCTGAAGGGCGGGCAGCACCGGCAGGTAGTGCTCCTCCATCACCAGCATGGTGTTGATGATGAGGTCGGCCCGGGCGATGTCCTCCCGGCAGCGCTCCAGGGATGCCGGGTCCTCGTTCCACTCCGCCGCGGCATGGAGGCTGAGGGTCAGGCCGGGGATGAGGCCGCGCAGGCTGGCCTGGGCGCGATCGACGGTGCCCGCCAGGTGGCTGTCCATGGACACCATCACCACCCGGACCTCCGTGGTGGCCAGAGGTGCCTGGCCCTTTTTAGCGGCCAAAATGGGCTTTGGCATCGTAAAGCGTCTCCACAGTGATGGTGGCGATGCCCCGCTCGCGGGCGAAGCATTCCGTATTGCGCCGTGCCTTGCCGCGGACGAAGAAGGGGATCTTTTTCAACTCGTTCTCGGCCAGGGGGTCCCAGACGGGCTCGGCGGGGGTGTCGCCGGCCACCTCGGACCGGGCAACGGGCTGGCCAGCCTTGTCGCCACCCTCGGCGGTGGCCGAGGTGGAACCGGTGGAGACCGCGGGGGTAGCGGTCCCAGCAGCGGGCGGTTGGCCGGCCACGCCGGCCGGATCCGGGGCAACAGCGGAACTGGCCGCGAAACTGGCATCGGCATTGGACTGGGTACTGGTTCGGCTCTCCGGGAGAGCGCCGGACTGGGCCGCGGCGGCCATGCCGGTCGGACCCGTGCCCGAAGTCTCCCAGGCATAAGCTCCGGTGGCTGGGGCGGAAGCGTCGGCTCGGGGCTCCTCGCCAAACTCGAAGTCCCCCCGGAACATGGTCAGCAGGTGTTCCTCGAGGCCCATCATCAGGGGGCCGATCCAGG
>JAGVUH010000642.1 GCA_019136395.1 Gammaproteobacteria bacterium | reverse complement strand
CGGGAACTGCGTGCGCGGGTGCTGAAGTGGATCGGCCTGCCGGTGGGGGTGGGCATCGGGGCGACCAAGACCCTGGCGAAGCTGGCCAACCGGCTGGCGAAGAAGCATCCGGATTTTCGCGCCGAAGGGGTGTGCAATCTGCTTGAGGTATCGGCGGAACGGCAGGCGGGCTATTTCGCCGGACTGGGGGTAGAGGATGTCTGGGGCATCGGTCGGCGCTGGGCGGCCAGGCTTCAGCAGCAGGGCATCACCACCGTGGCGCAACTGATGCGGGCGGATGTCCCGACCCTCCAACGCCAGTTCAACGTCGTGCTGGCCAAGACGGTCATGGAACTGAATGGCATCTCCTGCCTGCCGCTGGAGGAGGCCCCGCCGCCTCGGCAACAGATCATCGCCTCGCGCAGTTTCGGCATCCCAGTGACGACCTTGGCGATGCTCAGTGAGGCGGTGGCCAGCCACACCGCCCGGGCAGCGGCCAAACTCCGGAAGGAGGGACTCCAGGCAGGTCTGATCCAGGTGTTCATCGCCACCAACCCCTTCAAGCCCGAGATGCCCCAGTATCACCCTGGGACCACGGTACCCCTGTCCATCCCCACGGCGGACACCACGCGGCTGTTACGGGCCGCCCGGGTCGGTCTGCGGCACATCTACCGGGAGGGTTACGCATACAAGAAGGCGGGGGTGGTCCTGCTGGACCTGGCGCCGGTGGGGGCGGTGACGGGGGACCTGTTCGCGGCGACCCGGGTGGCGGCAACGGAACGCCGGGAGTGGCTGATGGCGGTCATGGACGGCATCAACGGCCGCTGGGGGCGGGGGACGGTGCGCTACCTGGCGGAGGGGCTGGCACAGCCCTGGCAGATGCGCCGGGGGCGGATGACGCCCCGGTACACGACCTGTTGGGAGGAGTTGCCGGTGGCGGTGGGCTAGGCGGGATGCTTGCCCGCCTGTCCAGGGGGCTCAAACAAACGGTGATCTTCGGCAGCAACAACCTGGCCTGGTCGAGTATCTCCAGCAACTGCGAACTATCGGCCTGCGTCGACGGTGAGGATCTCAGCCGCCAGGCCGAGGCCCTCTTCTGGCAGCGCTGGAAGCTGGCCAGCGATCCGGACCCCAATACCTGAGAACTGGTCACACCGCTGGCTTTGCCGTTCGTGCCCTGAAGAGTTGTCAGAAAGCCGCACTTACGCCCGTGAAACCGAATCGGTCATCGGCCACCCGCTAATCCAGCCCGGTAACCCAGCCTTGCCGGTTCACGCAAAGTTTGTTGTAGTACTGTCATACATCAGTGCATCAGAGGTTCTCCATGTTGTCAGTAAGGCTAGATGAGCAGACCGAGGCCCGCTTTCAGGCCACCTGCCGTCGTCTCGGCTTGAGCAAGAGCGAGGCCGTCAAGCGCAGCCTTGAACAATGGCTCGACCGTTTCGAGCCGCCACCGGATGCCTTCGCGCTGGGCATCGATCTATTCGATCTAGGCGCCGCGGCCGAGCCTCCGCAGGATCCTCAGCGCCGCCAGATCTGGGAGCGACTGCGTGCGAAGCACCGTCCTGGTTGACACCGGATTCCTGGTCGCCCTGTTCGACCGCACCGATAGTCAGCACGAAAGCGCCAAACAGATGCTGGCGACGCTGGTGCGTGATCGTCACCTGGCATTGGTGAGTGTCTGGCCGACCGTGGTTGAGACCTGCTTTTTTCTCGATCCACCCGGCAAGCGCGCCCTGCTGCAGTGGATCGAGCGCGGCGCCCTACGCTTGCGCCCCATCGAGATCGGCGACCTGACCGCCATTAGCGACGTGATCGCGCGCTTCGCCGAGCACAACATCGATCTGGCGGATGCAACCCTGGTCTGGCTGGCCGAAGCCGAGGGTACGCGGCAGGTGCTGACGACCGACCGTCGCGATTTCGACATGCTGCGCACCGCCCGCGGCCAATCCTTCGAGCGGTTATGGGTTCACCCTTAACGACCCGGCGGCTGTGTAAGTTCAGCCCCAGGAAGCATTGCCGGCAACGCCCAAGCCCGATGACATCGCCAACACCCCCCGGATCACGCTGGTAGTACCGCAATTCCCAGCTCACCGCCGCCTCCGGATCAACCATCTGGCGGGCCAGCGCCGCCAGCGGGGCCCCGGCCATAGCCGCCTCCCGGGCATTGGGATGGGCATGGGTCACCAACGCGGAGATGCGGGCCGCTGCCAGCAGGGTGGCCCCACAACAGACACGCATGAAACGCGCGAACGATTCCGCTTCCGTTAAGTGTCGCCCCAAGCGCTCAACACCCTGAATCAGGCGCGGCGCTGGCATCGTGCCACCGCTACCCGCCACCGCTTTCCACATCGCCAGATACTCCGCGCCAGGCCCTTCCACGAGCCCGCCACCGGCCCATCGGCGCGCCGCGGGGCTCATAGTCCCAACTTGAACGGGGGTGGTGGTCATCCCCTTGGCCCGCCATAACCGTCGGACAGCGGCTATCCGGCAGCGCCTCACGCGGCTTCCCGCCGAGCAAGGCGCAAAGCCCTCACCGTCAGGCGGGCTGGAACCGCTTCATCGCGGACGATCTACACAAGCCCCCGTAAAGCCCCCAGCCGGTGACCTGGTCTGGGCCGAGGTCGGAGATTGGCAAATTCCGGTTGCCCCTGCTGAACTAATTTGATAGAAAGTCGGGCTTTTCCAGCGAGACGTATCCTGGTGGCCGCGCGACTTTAACCCGCCGGCGCCGGGAACATCCCACACCCCTTTTGGGAGGACTGGCATGAGCGTGGCAGAGAAGCAGAGCGCGATGGTCTTTGGTTTTGAACCTTACCAGGCCAGCAGCGATGAGGATTACATGAGCCCCGCCCAGGAGGAACACTTCCGGGAGATCCTGATCGCCTGGAAGCAAAGCCTCATGGAGGAGGTGGACCGCACCGTGCACCACATGCAGGACGAGGCGACCAATTTCCCCGACCCCAACGACCGCGCCACCCAGGAGTCGGAGTTCAGCCTGGAACTGCGCACCCGGGATCGTGAACGCAAACTGATCAAGAAGATCGACGAGGCCCTGGAGCGTCTCGACAGCCAAGAGTATGGTTTCTGCGAGGCCTGCGGCGTTGAGATCGGCATCCGCCGCCTGGAGGCCCGGCCGACCGCCACCCTGTGCATCGACTGCAAGACCCTCGACGAGATCCGGGAGAAGCAGCGCGGCTGAAGTCCCGCGGCTTAAGCCCCGGTCCGCCGGTGACCGGCCCTCTGCCCTACCGGGGGCGTTTCGCCCCCTCACCCACCGGCCCCCTGCACTTTGGCTCCCTGGTGGCCGCCCTCGGCAGTTACGCCGAGGCCCGCGCCCGGGGCGGAGAGTGGCTGGTGCGCATGGAGGACCTCGACCAGCCTCGCGAGGTCCCCGGCGCCGCCGCCGACATCCTGCGCACCCTGGAGGCCTTTGGCTTCGCCTGGGATGGCGGCATCCTCTACCAAAGTAACCGCGGGGCGGCCTATGCGGCAGCCCTGGCCCAACTCCAGGCGTCGGGCCTGACCTTCCCCTGCGGTTGCAGCCGCCGGAAAATCGCCGTGGCGGCGTCTGCGGTGGGTCCCGAGGGCCCGATCTATCCTGGTACCTGCCGTCCCCCCCCGGCGTGGGACCCTCCTATCGACCCCCCTGGCGCATCCCCCATGCCGGTCACTTGGCCAGTCGCCGCGCCAGTAACCGTTCACCCCCCCTCTCCCCAACCATCCCCCGCCAGGGGGGAGGGAGCAAGATTGCCAGTCAGATCCGGACAGGCGGCGCTCCGCCTGCGGGTCGAGACCCCACCCATCGCCTTCCACGACCGGGTGCAGGGTCTGGTGAGCCAGGACCTGGTGGCCGAGGTTGGCGATTTCGTCCTGCGCCGGGCCGATGGCCTCTTTGCCTATCAACTGGCGGTGGTGGTGGATGACGCCTTCCAGGGCATCACCGACATCGTCCGCGGGGCGGATCTCACCCGTTCCACGCCACGGCAGATGCTCCTGCAGCGTCTCCTCGGCCTGCCGACCCCCACTTATGCCCACCTGCCCCTGGCCCGGGACCGCTGGGGGCGTAAGCTGAGCAAGAGCGACGCCGCCGCTCCTATCGACCCCCGCGATCCCCTGCCAGCCCTGCTCCAGGCCTGGGCCTTCCTCGGCCAGTCGGCCCTGGCGGAGCGGCCAGACACCCCGGCAGCCTTCTGGGCTCAAGCCCTGACCCGCTGGGACCTGAGCCGGGTGCCTCAATGCGCGCAAATCCCCGGGGCGGATGAGGTCTGGCGGGGGCAAACCTAAAGCCTTCCCCGTAGGTTTGGCGAACCCCTCCCCGTGATAGTTCCCACACCAGAGACCCCCTGCCCCACCCGCCAGCTACCGTCCGCGAACCACCTTCGTTGGGGTATGCCCTACCGAGCTGGCCAGGCCGGCCTCAGAGGCGACTCGCCAGCACCAGTTGACGGATGGGGCCCGCCGCCGCCTCGGCGTCGCGGGCATGGAGGGCGAGCATCTCCCGGGCCAGTTGCTCCCAGTGGTGGGCGCCCCGCGCGGCCACGCGGAGGATACCGTCGATGTCACCGTCGCGGACCCAGTCCTCGTAGGCCTGGACCAGGCCCGGAAAAAGCTCCTTGCGCATGGCGGTGAGGTTACCCAGGTAGAAATGCAGGGGCGGGGCCGCGCCCTGACGGGCCAGGGCCGGCAGGGTGCGCAGGCAATCCGCCAGGTGATCCCGCACCGCCCGGGCCATGATCTCCGCCGGGGTC
>JAGVUH010000230.1 GCA_019136395.1 Gammaproteobacteria bacterium | reverse complement strand
GTCGCTCACGGTTTGCATGAAGCGCGGCTGGTCCTGATCGCCCTGCTGGACGGGTCCCTATCGATCTGGGCCATCATCGAGATCGCCCTCGTTGCCCGCAAGCAGACGCTGTCCATCCCGCTGGGTGACCTGACGGGCGCGCTGGCCGCCCAACTGGCGGTCGGGGTGGGACGCTATGCCGCCGATTATTTCGTGCTCACTCCCCATGCGCCTGGCGGCGCCAGCGGCCACGGCGTCGACTTCATCACCCTCTTTGTCCCCATCTACGCCATCCTGTTCCTGCTGATCAGTAAACTGTTGATCAACGCCTTCTCCCATACCGAACGCCTCCGCGCTAACCTGCTGGAAGTCCAGATGGCGCTCAACGCGCAAGCCCAGGAGAGCTTGCGCCAGAGCGAGGAACGCTACCGGCTGATCGCCGACAACACGGCCTCCGATGTCATCTGGACTCTGGATCTCGCCGGCCGTTTTACCTATGTCAGCCCGTCGGTGGAGAAGCTGCGGGGCTACACGCCGGCGGAAGTCATGCGGCAACCCATGGAGGAAGCCTTGACCCCGGCATCGCGGGACATCGTCCTGGAGCAGTTCAAAGGCGTGATGGCCGCGATACAGGCCGGACGGCCGATCGAGCCCTTCCGGGGGGAACTGGAGCAACCCTGCAAGGACGGCTCGACCGTCTGGACCGAGGTGACCACCAACGGCATCTATGATGCCGAGGGCGCCTGCGTGGGCATCCTCGGCATCACCCGTGACATACGCGAACGGAAGCGCTACGAGCATGAGTTGCAACGGGCGCGTGACATCGCCGAGCGCGCCAACCGGGCCAAGAGCGAGTTCCTGGCCCACATGAGCCACGAAATCCGCACGCCGATGAACGCGGTGCTGGGGCTGGCCCAGGTGTTGGATCGTGAGTCGCTGACCCCTAACCAGCATGACATGGTCGGGCGCATTCAGACGGCGGGGAGATCCCTGCTGGCGATCCTCAACGACATTCTGGATTTCTCCAAGATCGAGGCCGGCCAGTTGCACATCGAGTCCCGGCCCTTTGACCTGGTGGGAGCGCTGGTCCGGGTGATGGAGCTGATGGAGCAAACCGCCCAGGCCAAGGGGCTCAAGCTCTCCATCACCATCCCCGACGAACCCGTGGCGCCGTTGCTGGGCGACGGGCTGCGGCTGGAGCAGGTGCTGGTCAATCTGTTGGGCAACGCCGTCAAGTTCACCGCACGGGGGGAGGTGAAGCTCAGCCTCCAGGTACTGGCATCCAGCACTTCGGCGGTGCGGCTGCGCTTTACCGTGCGCGACCAGGGCATCGGCATCGCCCCCGAGGCGCTAGCCCGGCTGTTCACCCCCTTCACCCAGGCCGAGGCGGGCACCAGTCGCCGCTTTGGCGGCACCGGGCTGGGGTTGGCGATCTGCAAGCGGCTGGTGGAATTGATGGGCGGCACGATCGGGGCCGAGAGTCAGGTGGGGGAGGGCAGCACCTTCTGGTTCGAACTGCCGTTCCCCCGGGCGGCGGTGGGCGCCATGGATACCGCGCCCGCGCTGATCGCGCCGCCACCCACCGGGCCGCGCCTGACCGGGCTGCGGGTGCTGGTGGTGGATGATAGCGCCATGAACCGGGACGTGGCGGAGCGGGCGCTGATGCTGGAGGGCGCGATCGTGACCTTGGCCGCGGACGGGCGGCAGGCCGTAGAACTCCTCACAAGTCGGCCCACCGCCTTCGACGCGTTGCTGATGGACGTGCGGATGCCGGTGATGGATGGCCTGACCGCCACACGCCTGATCCGCCATGAACTGGGCCTCACGGACTTACCGATCATCGCCTTCACCGCCGGGGTGATGACGGCGGAACAGCAAGCGGCGCGGGCCGCGGGGGCCAACGATGTGCTGGCCAAGCCGGTGGATTTGGAGCGGATGACGGCGGTGCTGTTGCGGTGGGCACCTGCCTCTCGCCCGTCCGGGGGTGAAGGTACGCAAGAAGGGGCTGCCGTGGGAGCCGACGAAGGGGCGGGGGTGAGGTTGGCAGATCCGGCCACGTCCGCGCCCTCCCCCCAGTCTCCTCCCGCTGTGAGCGAGAGTGAAGAGGCGCCTGACGACTTGCCGGCCATACCCGGCATTGATCGGGTCAGCGCCAAACGGGCCCTGGGCGGCGACCGGGCCTTCTTCTTGGGCCTGCTGGACCGATTCCTGACTGAATACGCTGACGTGGTCGAACAGACCCGCCGCGATCTCGCCGCCGGCGATCGTGAGACCGCCGCCCGACGCATCCACACCTTGCGCGGCCTCGCGGGCTCGTTGGGCGCGCTGGAGCTGATGGCGACGGCGGGAGGGCTGGAAGCTGCCCTCCGGCGGGGCGAGACGGATAACGCCGGGGAGCCGATGACGGACGGTTCGGCGGACCTTTGCCGCCCTGGCCAGAAACAGCGCCCCGTGGCGGGGCGCATCGGATTTGTCATGAACGCAACCTTCCCCCTTGCCATCCGCCCCATGACCCGCCCCGAGGTGGATCTGCTCGTTGACTGGGCCGCCCAGGAGGGGTGGAACCCCGGGCGTCAGGATGCCGAGCTGTTCTGGGCCACGGACCCGGAGGCCTTCATCGCCGCGGACCTGGACGGTGAACTGATCGGCGGCGGCGCCATCACCGCCTATGGCGACACCTTCGGCTTCATGGGCTTCTTCATCGTGCGCCCGCCCTTTCGCGGCCAGGGGCTGGGCAACTCCCTCTGGCACGCCCGTCGGGAGCGGCTGATCGGCCGGCTGCGCCCGGGGGCGACCATCGGCATGGACGGGGTCTTCGCCATGCAGGCCTATTACGCCAAGGGTGGCTTCGTCTTTTCCCACCGCGACATCCGCTTTCGCGCCGAGATCTCCACCCG
>JAGVUH010000702.1 GCA_019136395.1 Gammaproteobacteria bacterium | reverse complement strand
GACAACCTGGAGCGGGGGCGCCGCGTGGTGGAACGGGTCAATCAGTTGCCCATGCCGGTGGAATTCGTCGTCCACACCGGGGATATCCTCGCGGACCTGATCCTGGACCCCAAGGTGGTGGACCAGACCCTGGAGGTGATGAACGGTTTCCAGCCCCCCCTCTATTACATCCCCGGCAACCACGACATCCACCAGGAAAACTCGGACCAGGCCCTGGCGGTCTATCGGGAGCGGTTTGGCCCCCTGGTGCGGGTGGAGGAGATCGGCGGGGTGGTGGCGATCTTTCTCTACGTGGAGCCCGCGGCGCGGGACTGGCCGGTCATCCCCGGCTTCGATCCTTTGGCGGAACTGGAACAGGCCCTGGCCCGGGCGGGGGACCGGCCGGTGCTGCTCTTCCAGCATACCCCCCCCGTCGGGGGATTCTTTCGCAACAAGCTGCAACGCGGCTGGGACGAGGAGCAGCGCCGACGCTGGGAGGATCTGGTGAGTCGCCACCCGGTCAAGGGGGTCTTCACCGGCCATTACCACAAGGACGAACTGCACTGGCTGGGCAAGACCCCCATCTTCGTCGCCGCGCCCATCGCCGGTTACTGGGGCCGGCAGACCAGCTTCCGCCTTTACGAATACCGCGACGGGGTGATCAGCTACCGGACCCTCTACCTGGAGTGAGGGGGTGTCGGCTGGCCGCCCTGGCGGAGCCAGTCCGGTACCTGAGCCTCCTCCAGGATGGGGGCGACGGCATGGCCCTGGACCATTTCGATGCCGCGGCGCCGGATATCCACCAGCATGGCCGGGGTCTCGACGCCAGTGGCGATGAGGGGGATGTTGAGGGCCTTGGCCACCGAACAGATCAGGGCTGCCACCGGCCGGCTATCCTGCCGCGGCGGATGCTTTTGCAGCAGATCGGCGAGGATCTTGAGGCGATTGACCTTGAGGGCGGGCAGGTCGATCAGGGGCAGGGGGCCACTGCCGAAGTGATCGATCTGGGTCAGGACGCCCAGTTCGGCCAGGGCCTCGATGCGTGGGGCGATCCGGGCCACGTCGGCTTGCAGGACGGCGTCCTCCACCTCCAGGCGCAGCCACTCCAGGCTGAAATCCAGTTCCTCCGCCAGCTCGGCGCAACTGGCGGCCAGGTCCAGTTCGAGGAATTGGCTGGCGCTCACGTTCAGGGCCAGGGGCACCAGGGCCAGGCCCATGCGCTGCCACTGCCGGGCCTGATGGATGATCTGGCGCAGGCTCCACTCGGCGAAGCCCAGGTGATGCTGGCGGACCAGGGCCATGACCTCCGCGCCCGTCAGGGTCCCCCGTTGCGGGTGGTCCCAGCGCACGAAGGCCTCCAAGGCCTGCAGGCTGCCGGTCTGGGCATGGAGGATGGGCTGATAGACGAAATAGAGGGCCTTGGCCTCCAGGGCCGCCGCCAGTTCCCCACGGGCGGGGGGCATCAGCCCCTCCTCGGGCAGCATCCCCTGATCGAAGAGCCGGAAGCCATCCCGCCCGCCGCGCTTGACCTGGTAGAGGGCCAGATCGGCCCGCTGCAGCAAGGCCTCCCGCTCGGCGGCGTCCTGGGGGCAGACCGCGGCACCGATGCTCGCGCCAATCTCGATGGCGTGCCCCTGCACCTGATAGGGCTGGCGGATCGCCGCCAGGACCCGGCCGGCCACCCGATCCACATCCTGGGTACTGCTGACATGAAACTGGATGATGGCAAACTCATCACCCCCCAGGCGGGCCACCACATCCTGATCCCGCACCTGTTGGCGCAAGCGCTGGGCGACCTGGATCAGCAGGCCATCCCCCACCGGATGGCCATATTGGTCGTTGACGGGTTTGAAGCGATCCAGATCGATCATCAGCACCGCGCAGAGCAGATTGTCCCGCAGGCTGAGGGTGACGGCCTCCTGGAGCTTGCGCTCGAACATGGCGCGATTGCTCAGCCCGGTGAGGGGGTCCGCCAGGGCCAGTTGTTCCAGGCGGATGCGGTCGAGGTGCTCCAGGAGCATCTCCCGCAACTGGGCCGCCCCCTCCAGATCCGTATCCCGCCAGGGCAGGGCCTGGCCCTGGGTCTGTTCACTCCAGGCCTGGAAGGAGGTGCGCGGGGTCAGTTCCAGCAGGGGGTCCTGGCTACCGTCACGCTCCCGAGGCTTGCCGGCCCAGGTCACCCGCTCCACCTGTTCGACCCGGAGCAGGACCAGGAAGTCCCGGTCGGTGAGGGGCAGATAGAGGAGGCCACTGGCGAAGCGGACCAGGGCCGGGTGTTTTTCCAGGGCCGGCGGGATGGCGGCATAGGCGGAGACACGGCGCCGGTCGTAGGTATCCAGCCAGTTCTTGAGGGCGCTGAGACTGGCCTCGTCGGGTACCTGGCCGCTGTAATGGCTCTGGTCGTCCAGGTAGGCCCAGGCCCCCTGGGCCTCGAAGGCCGCGCGTAAGCGCGCAAGCTGGGTGGCGATGACCTGCTTGCCGCCACCCACCGCCTGCAACTCCAGCCGCGCCAACGACCGGGCGTGGTGATGGCCATGACGCGCCCGCTCCAGGGCCAGAAGGTGCAGATCGGTCATGTGGATGGCGGCCACCGTGGCCAGTTGCTCGCACAACTGGCGGCAGGCGAAGGATACCCGGCGCGGCGCCAGGTGATGGCAGGCGATCAGCCCCCAAAGCTGGCCGGCCACCAGGATGGAGACGCTGAAGGAGGCCTCCACCCCCATGTGCTGCAGATACTGGATGTGCGTGGGGTGAACGGCGCGCAGCTCCGAGTGGGTGAGATCGACCTCCAGGCCGGGGGAGGCGGCAAGCACCGGCACCGGCTCGGCGCCGATGTCCGGTATGAGGCGTTGCCGCTTGATCAGGTAGAGGCGCCGCGCGTTGGCGGGGATGTCGCTGGCGGGAAAGTGCAGGCCCAGATAGCCCTCGACCCCGGGTCGGAGGACCTCGGCCACCACCTTGCCGTGCCAGCCGGGGAGGAATTGATAGAGCATCACCCGGTCGTAACCGGTGAGCCGGGCGACCGCGCGCATCAGGGCCTCGGCGGCCGCCTGCTCGTTATCCGCCGCCGCCAGTTGATGCATTCCCCGCGTCAGCAGCTCGTTCCCGGCGCCGAAGGTCGGGGCCTGGCCGGCCTCCATCTCCACCAGGTCAAAGTCGCCGGCCAGGTGCACGGCGGCGATCACCGGCCGTCCATTCAGGTGCAAGGCCCGCAGCCCCGGATCGGGCAGCAGGGCCTGGCCCCCGTCCTGGGGCTCCCGCCCAAAAAGGTCCTCCGGCAGGGCCCGGCGCCAGTCCTGACCCAGCAGATCCCGGGGCTCCCACCCCAGCCAGTCGTCGGCGTTGGCGGAGACGGCGGCGATGCGGCCCGTGCGCCGGTCGATGGCCAGCAGGCAGCCGCTGTGCTGGATGCTGTCGGCCAGGTGGAGGTCGGCCGTCTTGCAGTCACCAAAGGGGGCGTTGATCATCGGCAGTCCCAAGGATAAGGAGCGGAAGGACGGCGCAGGAGGCGGACGCGAAGGCTGGAAGATGATATCCCGCCAGGCCCATTCCAATCGGGGTAAGTGAACATCACTCCGCGACCCGAACCGGGCTATGCAATCCTGCCAGCGCCTGGGTGCCTGGTCATCATCCCCAGCCCCTCTGGCGCAGGGCCTCATAAAGGCAAATGCCGGTGGCGACGGAGACGTTGAGGCTCTCGACGCCGCCGAGCATGGGCAGGCGGGCAAGGTAATCGCAGCGCTCCCGGGTCAGGCGGCGCAGGCCGCGACCCTCGCTGCCGAGGACCAGGGCCAGAGGGCCCCGGAGATCCAGGCCATAGAGGTCCGTCTGGGCCTCGCCGGCCAGGCCGACCAGCCAGATGCCGCGGGCCTTGAGGGCGTCCAGGGTGCGGGCCAGGTTGGTGACCTGGACGTAGGGCACCGTCCGGGCCGCGCCGCTGGCGACCTTGGCGACGGTGGGGGTGAGCCCGACGGCGTTGTCCCTGGGGGCGATGACGGCCTGGACCCCCACGGCGTCGGCGCTGCGCAGACAGGCGCCGAGGTTATGGGGGTCCTGGACCTCGTCGAGGACGAGGAGGAAGGGAGGCCGATCCAGGCGATCCAGCAGGGCGTCCAGATCGGCCTCGCCCCGGCTGGCGGGGATCTTGACCCAGGCCAAGGCCCCCTGGTGGTTGAGGCCGGGCGCCACCCGTGCCAGATCCTCGGCATCCACCTGCCGGATCCGGACGCCAGTCTCTCGCGCCAGGTCCGCCAATTCAGCTAACCGACGGTCACGGCGCTTGCGCTCCAGCCAGACCTCCACCAGGTCCGACCTGCCGTCCGGCCCCGCGCCGGGGGCCCCGGGCCGCAGGGCGGCGCGCACGCTATGGATACCGCCGATGGGCGACAGGCCGGCGGGGACGGCCAGGGAGGGATCGGGGGCCATGGCTCAGGCCTAGCTGGCGCGGGGACCCTGGTTCAGTTGCGCCGCCTGCGGGGCTTGGCGGAGGCCTCTCCCCTGCCCTGCTCCGCCCGCTTGGCCAGGACGAAGTCGATCTTGCGCTCGTCGAGGTTGACAGCGGCGACCTGGATGCGGACCCGATCCCCCAGGCGATGCACGATGCCGGTACGCTCGCCGGTGAGGCGGTGACCGATGGGGTCTAGTCGTTGTCCAGGGCCGTGATGTGGACCAGGCCGTCGACGTAGATGCCATCCAGTTCGACGAAGATGCCGAAGGAGTTGACGCTGGTGATGGTGCCGTCGAACTCCTCGCCCAGTTTGTCCTGCATGTACTCGCACTTGAGCCAGGACTCGGCGTCGCGGGTCGCCTCGTCGGCGCGGCGCTCGGTGCCCGAGCACTGCTCCCCGATCCCCTGGAGGATCGTCTTGGTGTAATCGAAGTCCTCGGCCTTGCCGCCGGCCAGCAGGTGCTTGATGGCGCGATGGACGATGAGGTCGGGGTAGCGGCGAATGGGGGAGGTGAAGTGGGTGTAGGCCGGGTAGGCCAGGCCGAAGTGACCGACGTTGTCGGAGCTGTACATGGCCTGAGGCATGGAGCGCAACAGCACCGTCTGAATCAGGTGGCGATCCGGGCGGTCCTTGGCGGCCTCCAGCAGAATGGCGTAGTCCTGGGTGGTGGGCTTCTTGCCGCCCCCCAGGCTGAGGCCCAGTTCGCCAAGGAAGGTGCGCAGGTCGTTGAGCTTTTCTTCCTTGGGAGTTTCGTGGATGCGATAGAGGGCCGGCAGTTTGTGGCGCTCGAAGAGGCGCGCCGCCGCCACGTTGGCCGCCAGCATGCACTCCTCGATGAGGCGGTGGGCGTCGTTGCGCACCAGGGGGTGGATGGCGGCGATGCGGCCCTGGTCGTTGAACTCGAAGCGGGTTTCGGTGGTGTCGAAGTCAATGGCCCCGCGCTCGGTCCGCGCCTGGTGCAGGGTCTGGAAGAGGCGTTGCAGTTCCTGGAGGTGGGGTACGACCCCTGTGAAGCGTTTGACCAGGGCCGGATCGGCGTCCACCACCAGGGCGGCCACCTGGTCGTAGGTCAGGCGGGCCTGGGAGCGCATCACCGCCGGGAAGAACTTGGAGCGGCTGACCTTGCCGTCCAGGCTGATCAGCATCTCGCAACTGAGGCAAAGGCGGTCGACCTCCGGGTTGAGGGAGCAGAGGCCGTTGGAGAGGACCTCTGGCAGCATGGGGATGACCCGGTCGGGGAAGTAGACCGAGTTGCCGCGGCTATGGGCCTCCTGGTCGAGGGCCGTGCCCGGGGCCACGTAGGCGGAGACATCGGCGATGCACACCAGCAGGCGCCAGCCCTTGGGCTTGCGCTCGCAGTAAACGGCGTCGTCGAAGTCGCGGGCATCGGCGCCGTCGATGGTCACCAGGGGGACCTGGCGCAGATCGACGCGCCCGGCCTTAGCGGACTCGGGCACCTCGGCGCCCAGACCCGCGATCTCCGCCAGGACCGCGTCGGGGAACTCCACCGGCAGGTCATGGGTGCGGATGGCGATGTCCGTCTCCATGCCGGGGGCCATGTGGTTGCCCACCACCTCGGCGACGCGACCGATGGGCTGGGTGCGCTTGGTGGGCTGGTCGGTGATCTCGGCGACGACGATCTGGCCCTGCTGGGCGGCGCCGATGCGATCGCTGGGGATGATGATGTCGTGGGCCAGGCGCTTGTTGTCCGGCACCACGAAGCCGACGCCACCCTCCTGGTAAAAGCGCCCCACCACGGTGCGGGTGTTGCGGGCCAGGATCTCCACCACCGAGCCCTCCAGCCGCCCGCGGGCATCGCGGCCGATGACCCGCACCACCGCCCGATCGTTGTGGAACAGGGCCTTCATCTGGCGGGGGTAGAGATAGACGTCATCGCCCCCTTCGTCGGGGATGAGAAAGCCGAAGCCGTCGGGGTGGCCAATGACTCGCCCGGCGATCAGGTCGCGGCGGTTGACCAGGCAGAAGGCGTCCTTGCGGTTACGCACCAGTTGGCCATCGCGGACCATGGCGGCGAGGCGCCGCTCCAGGGCGACGCGGTCCTCGTCCCCGTCCAGGTCGAGGGCCGTCGTCAGTTCCTCGAAGACCATGGGCACCCCCGCCTGGGTCAGGGTCTCCAGGATGAACTCGCGACTGGGGATGGGGTTGGCGTACTTGCGCGCCTCGCGCTGGCGATGGGGATCGGCGAGGCGGGGGGAGGTGGATTTGCTGCGTCTGGCCACTCGGTTGACTGTTTCGTTGCTGATGGAATTGGTCGCTAGTGTACCCTTGACAGCGCGGCCCTGTCTCATTAGGATGGCGACCTTCCAGAGGGGGCTTGAAGACCCACCGAGGAACACCCTGCCGGGGTGGCGGAATTGGTAGACGCGCAAGTTTCAGGTATTTGTGGGCGAAAGCCCGTGGAGGTTCAAGTCCTCTCCTCGGCACCAAGATTTAACATAAAGGCTCCCTCGCGGAGCCTTTTTTGTTTTCGCCCTCGCGCCTTCCCACCCCATCGTCAATGCCGTTGGCGTGAAATACCCCAGCGGCTCCAGGGCGACTTGAACCCGATCGCCCCCCTTGGGGCTATCAGGCCAGGTCGGCGACCAGGGATTCGCGGGTGGCGGGCGTGGCCTCGACCTGGTAGTGGTAATTGGCGTGGGCGATGCCGAGGGTCAGGCCGGCACCGGCCTTGAGATCGGCGGCCATGGCGTCGCTGAGCTCGAAGCGCAAAAAATGGACCGAGGAGGTCTTGGCGGCGTTCTCCCGCGCCAGATCCTCGTCGGCGATGGCGTGGACCGGGTCATGGCCCGCGACCTGGACCCAGACCTGGTCCTCGATACCGATGAGCCTGGCCAGGGCCACCTTGCGCTCCTCGCTGTCCGGGAACTCGACCATGAAGGTGGCCTTGAGGTTACGGCCATCGGGAATGAGTGGGTTGTAGGCATCGAGTTCGTCCTGGATGCCCTCCTCCTCGAATATGCGCTCGATGCGCAGCATCTCCTGAATCTGATACTGCATGGTCAGCCGGTCCTCGAAATAAAGGGTGGCGTTGGGACCGATCGGGACCTTGCGCTGGCGCTTGTGATCGATGACCCTGGCGCGAAACTCCTTACGGATCTTCGCGTACTGTTCGAGGCTGTAAAGATCGGTGGCGGTCAGTTGGCTCATGGGTGAGAAATCTCCGCGAATCCAGGGGCTTCAAAGGCCGTAGGCGATACGCAGCAGGGTCAGCGGGTGTTTGGGCGCGGTGCCATCCTTGAGAACATGGCCGATATGTTGGCCGGCCATGGGACAGTCGCTGCCGTAGTAATCGGGCTTGAGTTGCCGGACCTTGTTGACTACCGGGGTGACGATCTTCATCGAAAAATCGTAGAACTCCTTTTTGACGGCATAGGTGCCGTCATGGCCGGAGCACCGCTCGATGACCTCGATCCGGGTATCCGGAATCAGCGCCAGAATTTCGCGAGTCTTCTGGCCAAGATTCTGCACCCGCTGATGACAGGCGGCGTGATAGGCCACGGTGCCCAGGGGTTGCTTGAAATCCGTCCGCAACTTGCCGTGTTTATGGCGGATCATCAGGTATTCGAAGGGGTCGAAGATATGCTCACGGATCTTCTGGACCCGCGGGTCCTCGGGAAACATGAGCGGCAATTCCTGCTTGAACATCAGGACGCAGGAAGGGATCGGCGCCACGATGTCCCAGCCCTCCGCCACCAATCGCAGCAGGACGGGGAGGTTCTCTTCCATGTGGTCCCGGACGGTTTCCAGGTCCCCCAGTTCCAGCTTGGGCATACCGCAGCACTTTTCCTTGACCGGGATGGTGATGGGAATGGCGTTGTGCTCAAAGACCGCGACCAGGTCCAGGCCGACATCCGGCTCGTTGACGTTGTTGTAGCAGGTGGTGAAGAGGGCCACCTTGCCAGTGGTGGGTCCCGCCGCCTCACCCGTCACCCGCCGGCCGACCCGGGTCGCCAGTTGCTTGCGCAAGGTCCGGGAATGGTACTGGGGGATATGGGCCTGGGGGTGGACGCCCAGGGTCACTTCCAGGGCCTTGCGGCCAAGCTCGGACTGGTTGACGGCGTTGACCAGACCGGAGACCCCCGGCAGGCTGGCCAGGGCGCCAACGGTGTCGGTGCTGGAGAGGACCTTGTCGCGGGGCCGAGTCTTGCCCTGTTTGAACTTGACGGCCTTGGCGCGCAGCATCAGGTGGGGAAAATCAAGGTTCCAGGCGTGCGGTGGCACATAGGGACACTTGGTCATGAAGCAGAGGTCGCACAGGTAGCAATGATCGACCACCCGCCAGTAGTCCGCCTTGGCGACCCCATCCACCTCCAGGGTCGGGGACTCATCCACCAGATCGAACAGCTCGGGAAAGGACTGACAGAGACTGACGCACCGGCGGCAGCCATGGCAGATGTCGAACACCCGCTCCAGCTCCTGAAAGAGGTCCGCCTCGTCATAAAAGGTGGGATTGGTCCAGTCGAGACCGTGCCGGGTGGGCGCCTCAAGGCTGCCTTCGCGAATGGACATGGGGATGCTCCTGATGAATGCGATCCGATCAGGGGCGTCGCGTGAGGAAGGCACGGTGCCTCTCTCAGCCCGTCGGTTGCGCCCCTCTCACCGATTCGGGGCCCTTGGTCCCCGTGCTGGCGTGGGTGATGCGCGGCGACCAGCGGCCGCCGCGCGTTGCCCGTCAGGCGTCGAGGTTGTCCAGGGCCTTCTGGAAGCGGTTGGCGTGGGAGCGTTCGGCCTTGGCCAGGGTCTCGAACCAGTCACCGATTTCGTCGAAGCCTTCCTCCCGGGCGGTCTTGGCCATGCCGGGATACATGTCGGTGTACTCGTGCGTCTCACCGGCGATGGAGGCCTTGAGGTTGTCGCTGGTGCCGCCGATGGGCAGGCCGGTGGCGGGATCACCGGAGGCCTCGAGATATTCCAGGTGACCATGGGCATGACCCGTCTCGCCCTCGGCCGTGGAGCGGAAGACGGCGGCGACGTCGTTATAGCCCTCGACATCCGCCTTGGCGGCAAAATAGAGGTAACGACGGTTGGCCTGGGATTCGCCGGCGAAGGCCTCCTTGAGGCACTGCTCGGTCTTGCTGCCTTTGAGTTCCATGAAGTTCCTCCAATGCATGTTGTGGTGTTAGATGAACCGTGGGATCAGTTCGGGAATCAGCGGGCACTTGGACGGACCCACGCCAGTCAACCGGGCCAGTCCCTTCAGCCCAGGGCGGCCTGGCAATAGGACAGCAGGGCCGCCGGAAAAAGACCGAGCACGAGAATCGCCAGGCCATTGACGGAGAGGGCGATCCGCGCCCCGGCACCCACGACCAGGGGCTCAGTGGTCTCGGGCTTGTCGAAATAGATGAGCTTGACCACCCGCAGATAGTAGAAGGCCCCGATGACCGAGAAGAAGACGGCGATCAGGGCCAGCCACCAGAGGCCAATGCTGATGACCGCGTCCAGGACCAGCAACTTGGCCATGAAGCCCACCGTCGGCGGCACCCCGGCCATGGAAAACATGATCAGGGTCATCATGGCGGCCTGCCAGCCATCCCGCTCGTTGAGCCCCTTGAGGTCGTCCAGCAGCTCCACCTCATGGCCCTGGCGGCTCATGATCACCAGCAGGCCGAAACCACCGGCGGCCATCAGGGCGTAGACGATGGCGTAGAACATGGCGGCGGCGAAACCCTCCACCGTGCCCGCCAGGAGACCCAGGAAGATGAACCCGACATGGGAGATGGTGGAGTAGGCCAACATGCGCTTGATGTTGGTCTGGGCGATGGCGACGAGGTTGCCCACCGCCAGGGAGACGACGGCGAGGATCACCAGCATCCCCTGCCAATCGGCGTGAAGCTGGCCGAGGCCGTCCACCAGAAGACGGAAGGCCAGGGCAAAGGCCGCGATCTTGGGGGCGCTGCCCAGGAACAGGACCACCGGGTTGGGCGCGCCCTGATAGGTGTCGGGCACCCACATGTGGAAGGGCACGGCGCCAAATTTGAAGCCGATACCGATGACGACGAAGACCAGGCCGAAGACCAGAACCTGATTGTCCGCCCCTTGCCAGGCGACCGCCCGGGCCACGGCCCCCAGTTCCAGCGAGCCGGTGGCGCCGTAGAGCATGGAGAGGCCGTAGAGGAGCAGACCCGAGCCCAGGGCCCCCAGGACGAAATACTTCATGGCCGCCTCGGCGCCACTCGGGCTGTCGCGGTTGAAGGCCACCAGGGCGTAGAGCGACAGGGCCAGGAGTTCCAGGCCAAGATAGAGGGTCATGAAGCTGTTGGCCGAGACCATGACCATCATGCCCAGGACCGCGGTCAGGGTCAGGACGTAGTACTCACCGACCAGCATCCGCCGTTCCTGCAGGTAGTCCTTGGCGTAGACGAAGGAGAGCAAGCTCACACCCAGGATCGCGATCTTGAGCAAGTCGCTCATGGGATCACGCACATAGGTCCCGCCCAGCACGATCTCCCGCGCCCCGCCGCCCACCACCCCGGTAAGGCCAATGACCGCCAGCAGGCCAAAGACGGCGATGACGTGGTTCTTGCCCTTGTCATCTTCCTTAAGCCAGAGGTCCACCAGCAACAGAATGCTGGCCAGCACCAGGACGGCGATCTCCGGGATCAGGGGGAGCAGTTGGGCAGAGTCGAAGGTCATGCTGATCTTCCGCGGTCGGGGGGCGCCGCCCTCAGGCGAGGCCCCAGGCTAAAATCGTGGCCAGATGCTGATCAGGGCAGGGCCGCGACGGCCGCCGGGGCCGCCGCGAGTTTGGATACCGTGATGTGTTGCGCCAGGTGCTGGATGCTGGCATCCATGACCTCCACCAAGGGCCCGGGCCAGACGCCCAAGGCCAGCACGGCGACCGCCAGGGTACCCAGGACCAGGAGTTCCCGCCCATTGGCGTCCCGCAGACTGGCGACCTTATCGCTGGTCACGGGACCATAGACGACCCGCTTGACCATCCACAGGGTATAGGCCGCACCCAGGATCAGGGTGGTGGCGGCCAGGAAGGCATACCAGAAATCGGCCTGGAAGCTGGCCAGGATCACCATGAACTCACCGACGAAACCCGAGGTGCCCGGCAGGCCGGCGTTGGCCATGGCAAAGAAGACCATCAGGGCGCCGAAGATCGGCATGGTGTGGATGACGCCACCGTAGGCGGAAATCTCCCGGGAGTGGAGACGGTCATAGAGCACCCCCACGCACAGGAACATGGCCGCCGAGATAAAGCCGTGGGAGACCATCTGCACCATGCCCCCCGCCATGCCCAGGACGACCCCGCCCTCGGCCGCGGGCCGATTGAATATGGTGAAGGCGATGAAGAAGCCAAGGGTGACGAAGCCCATGTGGGCGATCGAGGAGTAGGCGATCAGCTTCTTCATGTCCTGCTGTACCAGGGCGACGAAGCCGATGTAAACCACGGCGATGAGGGACATGGTGATCACCAGCCAGTCCAGGGTGGCGCTGGCGTCCGGGGTGATGGGCAGGCTGAAGCGCAGGAATCCGTAACCACCGATCTTGAGCATGATGGCCGCCAGGATCACCGAGCCCCCGGTCGGGGCCTCCACGTGGGCGTCCGGCAACCAGGTATGCACGGGCCACATGGGAACCTTGACGGCGAAGGCGGCCAAGAAGGCCAGGAAGATCCAGACCTGCTCGGTGAGGCTTAGCGGCAATTGCTGGAAATCCAGGATGCTGTAGGAGCCCGATTTGAAGTACATGTAGATCAGGGCGACCAGCATGAACACCGAGCCGAAGAAGGTGTAAAGGAAAAACTTGATGGTGGCGTAGACCCGATTGGGCCCACCCCAAACCCCGATGATGATGAACATCGGGATCAGCATGGCCTCCCAGAAGACGTAGAAGAGCACCGCGTCCAGGGCCGAGAAGACCCCGACCATGACCCCTTCCATGATCAGGAAGGCCGCCAGGTACTGGGAGGGCTTGTAGTGGATGACCTCCCAGCCGGCAATCACCACCAGGATAGTGATGAAGGTGGTGAGGACGATCAGGGGCATGGAGATACCGTCCACGCCCAGGTGGTACCAAGCATTAATGCCCGGGATCCAGGCGCTACGCTCCACGAACTGCATCTGAGCCGTGCCGGTCTCGAATCCCGTCCAGAGCAGCAGGCTGACGATGAAGGTCAGGATCGAGAACCCCAGGGCCGTCCAGCGGGTGATGCCGGGGGCCTTATCGCCGCTGGCCAGCACCACCAGGCCGCCGATGATCGGGAGCCAGATGCTCAGCGACAGAACCGGAATTGCGGATTGCATGCTCGTCCGTACCCCTCGGCAATCAGAAGGTCACGAAGACCGTCAGCAGGACCACCAGCCCCAGAATCATGGCGATGGCGTAGTGATAGAGGTAGCCGGTTTGGATATAGCGCAGGCGTTCCGCTATCCAGCCCACCCCCTGGGCGGAGCCGTTGATGAGGGTGCCATCGATAACCCGCTGGTCACCGGTCTTCCAGAACAGCTTGCCCAGACCCCGGCTCCCCCCGGCGAAGAGGGCCATGTTGAACTGGTCGAAGCCATACTTGTTGTCCAGGATGCGGTAGAGGGTACCGAAGCGTGCCATCAAGTAACCGGCGATCTCCGGTTTCATCATGTAGATGTACCAGGCCAGGGCCAGACCACCCATCGCCAGCCAGAAGGGGGGGGCGAGGAGTCCGTGCAGGACGAAACCGGCCTGACCGTGATAACCCGCACCCATCTGCGTCAGGACGTCATGGTGAGGGGCGACCAGGATCACCCCCTTGAACCAGTCACCGAAGAGGATCGACTCCACCGTCAGCCAGCCGATGAACACCGAGGGGATGGCCAGCAACACCAGGGGCACCCACACCACCGCCGGGGTCTCGTGGAGGTGATGACGCGTGTGCTCGTCCATGCGCTCCCGACCATGGAAGACCAGGAAATAGAGCCGGAAGCTGTAGAGGGCGGTGACGAAGACCCCCAGGGTCAGGAGGACGCTGGCGTACCCCGCCCCGCCCACCTGCGACAGATGCACGGCCTCGATGATGGCATCCTTGGAGAAAAAGCCCGAGAAACCCGGGAAGCCGATCAGGGCCAGGGAGCCCAGCAGGAAGGTGATCCAGGTGATCGGCAGGTATTTGCGCAGGCCACCCATGTTGCGGATGTCCTGATCATGGTGCATGGCGATGATGACCGAACCCGCCGCCAGGAACAGCAAGGCCTTGAAAAAGGCATGGGTCATGAGATGGAAGATACCCGCCGCGTAGGCCGATGCCCCCAGGGCGGTGATCATGTAGCCAAGCTGGGACAGCGTGGAATAGGCCACCACCCGCTTGATGTCGTTCTGCACCAGACCGATCAGCCCCATGAAAAAGGCCGTGGTGGCACCGATGACCATGATGAAGCCCAGGGCCGTCTCCGACAGTTCGTACAGCGGCGACATCCGCGCCACCATGAAGATACCGGCGGTCACCATGGTGGCGGCATGGATCAGCGCCGAGATGGGCGTGGGGCCTTCCATGGAGTCTGGCAACCAGACGTGCAGGGGCACCTGGGCGGACTTACCCATGGCACCGATGAACAACAGCACGCCAATGGTCGTCATCAGGGACCAGGTGGTGTCCCCCCAGACCTGAATCTGGACCTGGGCCAGTTGCGGCGCCAGGGCGAAGACCTCCCGGTAATCCAGGGAGTGAAAATACATGGCCACGGCGGCGATGCCGAGGATGAAGCCGAAGTCGCCCACCCGGTTGACCAGGAAGGCCTTGAGATTGGCGAAGATGGCCGACTCACGCACCGACCAGAAGCCGATGAGCAGATAGGACACCAGTCCGACCGCCTCCCAGCCGAAGAACAACTGGAGGAAGTTGTTCGACATCACCAGCATCAGCATGGAGAAGGTGAACAGGGAGATGTAGCTGAAGAACCGCTGGTAGCCGTTCTTGCCGGCCAGGGACTCCTTGGGCCAGTTGTGCTCGTCGTCCGCCA
Source organism: Gammaproteobacteria bacterium (assembly GCA_019136395.1). The sequence continues at coordinate 7,733 of JAGVUH010000702.1, read as the reverse complement.
TGTAGCCGATGGTGTAGATATGCACCATCAGCGAGACGAAGGTCACCACCGCCATCATCAGGGCCGTGAGTTGATCGACCAGGAAGCCGATCTCGAACTGGATGCCACCGCTGACCATCCAGGTGTAGACGGCCCCGTCGAAGACCTCCAGGCTGCCGTCCACGAAGCCCTTGAGGACATAAAGCGACAGCAGGCAGGACAGACCCACCCCGAGGATCGTCACCCAATGGGCCCCTGCCCGCCCGATCCGGCCCCCGAGGAACCCGGCGACGATAGACCCCAACAGGGGCGCGAGGACGATAGTCAGGTAGATATTTTCCATCTGCGGTTGTGCTCTTTCAGCGGCTCTGTCAGCTTGGTGGCGCTGGAAATCTGTCAGGAAGGAGGACGACCACCAGGAGGGGGCCCTGACCTCCGCCCCGCCCTGCTCCCGTCAGCCCTTCAAGGCGTCCAGATCCTCGACATCGATGGTACGGCGGTTGCGGAAGAGGACCACGAGGATGGCCAGGCCGATCGCGGCCTCGGCCGCGGCGACGGTCAGAATGAAGAAGACGAAGACCTGCCCCCCCATGTCGCCCAGGAAATGGGAAAAGGCGATGAAATTGGTGTTGACCGCCAGCAGCATCAGTTCGATGCACATCAGCAGCACGATCAGATTCTTACGATTAATGAAGATCCCGGCAACGCTGATGGCGAAAAGAATGCCACCCAGCATCAGGTAATCGGAAAGCTCGATCATGCCTCGTCCTCCCGGCCTGGGGTGGGGGTAGCGGTGGGTGGCACCCGCCGGGGCTCCGGCGGCACGCGGATCAACTGGACGCGATCCGGACCCTTGCGGACATAGACCTGCTGCGAGGGGTCGAGGTACTTGGTGTCGGGTCGATGGCGCAGGGTCAGGCGAATGGCGGCGACGATGGCCACCAGCAGGATGACGGCGGCGATCTCGAAGGGATAGAGGTAGGTGCTGTAGAGCAACAGGCCCAGTTCGCGGGTGTTGCTGTAGTCGGGGCCCTGGGGCGCCGGATTGGGGAAGGATTCCCCCCCGAAGTTGCCGGGTCCGACCACGAGGAAGATCTCCACCAGCATGATGGCACCGACCACCAGCGCCAGGGGCAGGTGGCGGATGAACTGGGCCTTGAGGGTGGCGATATCCACGTCCAGCATCATGATGACGAAGAGGAAGAGGACCAGGACGGCGCCGACGTAGACCAAGACCAGGCTGATGGCGAGGAATTCGGCCTCCATCAGCATCCACAGCATGGCGCTGGAGACAAAGGCGACCACCAGGAACAGGACGGCATGCACCGGGTTGCGGCGGGTGACCACCATGCCAGCGGCGGCGATCAGCGTGGCCGCCAGGACATAGAAGAGAAACTTTTCAAAGCCCATGTCGTGGTCCTGTCCGGATTTGGGTGAGCGCGAGCGAGGTGTCTTGACCTGGTTGCGGGCAAGGGGCTAGCGGTAGGGGGCATCCGCCGCCCGGGCGGCCGCGATCTCGGCCTCGTACTGGTCGCCGATCGCCAGCAACCGCTCCTTGGTCATAATGTGCTCGCCCCGCTGCTCGAAGCAGTACTCGTAACAACTGGTCTCGACGATGGAATCGACGGGGCAGGACTCCTCGCAGAAACCGCAATAGATGCACTTGAAGAGGTCGATGTCGTAACGGGTGGTGCGGCGGCTGCCATCGGCGCGGGGCTCGGCCTCGATGGTGATGGCCAGGGCCGGGCAGGTCGCCTCGCACAACTTGCAGGCGATGCAGCGCTCCTCGCCGTTCTCATAGCGACGCAAGGCGTGCAGGCCACGAAAACGCGGGGAGAGCGGGGCCTTCTCTTCCGGGTACTGGACCGTGAACTTGGTCTTGAACAGGTAGCGACCGGTGATGCTCAGCCCCTGGAAGAGTTCCAGCAGCAGCAGGCTCCGCAGATAGTCGCGCATGGTTTGCAGCATGGCTCGTTACCCGACCTTAGGCCGACCACCAGGGCGGCAGCTTGAACACGACCGCAAGCCCAACCACCAGGATCCAGACGATGGTGATCGGTATGAAGACCTTCCAGCCCAGGCGCATGATCTGGTCATAGCGATAGCGGGGGAAGGTGGCGCGGAACCAGAGGAAGAGGAACATGAAGAGGAAGGTCTTGAGCAGCAACCAGTGGAAGCCGCTATCCAGGGGGAAGACGCCCGCCACCCAGGCCGCCGGCAGGGGCGTCAGCCAGCCGCCGAGGAACATGGTCGCCGACAGGGCGGAAATCAGGATCATGTTGGCATATTCGCCGAGGAAGAAGACGGCGAAGGTCATGCCCGAGTATTCCACGTGGAAGCCCGCCACGATCTCCGACTCGCCCTCGGCGACGTCGAAGGGCGCACGGTTGGTCTCGGCGAGACCGGAGATGAAATAGATCAGGAACAGGGGCAACAGGGGCAGCCAGAACCAGGTGAAGAGGTTGCCTTCCTGAGCCCTGACGATATCCCCCAGATTGAGGCTGCCAGCGGCCACCAGGACCCCGACCAAGGCGAAGCCCATGGCAATTTCATAGGCGACGATCTGGGCCCCGGAGCGCATGGCGCCAAGCAGGGCATACTTGGAATTGGAGGCCCAGCCGGCGATGATGACGCCGTAGACGCCCAGGGAGGTCAGGGCCAGGATGTAGAGCAGGCCGGCGTCGATGTCCGCCAGGACCAGATTTTCGTCGAAGGGGAAGACCGCCCAGGCCGCCAGGGCCGGGGCCAGGGTCAGCAGGGGGGCGATGATGAACAGGGTCTTATCCGCCCGGGTGGGGAGGATGATCTCCTTGAACATCAGCTTGACAGCGTCGGCAATCGGCTGGAGCAGACCCCGGGGCCCGACCCGGTTGGGGCCGAGAGGATCACCACGATCTTCACCAGGATCCGGATCACCTCCGGCAGGGAATTCCAGAGCTCAATCATGGGTCACTCCGCCCTCATGCCTTGGCGATGGATAGGGGGCCGATCTGGGCGCCCAGGTGCTCGCTGCCGGTCACCGCCACCGGGATGCGGACGCAACCGGGCGGGACCGCGGCGCTAAGGCTGACCTGGGTGCGCACGCTGGCCTCCCCCTGGCTGACGACCACCTCATCCCCCGCCGCCAGCCCCAGGGCGGCGGCCTGATCGGGATGGAGATGGGCGTGGAAGCAGCCGGCGCCACGGGCGCGCTGTAGGGCCGGGGCGCGGCGCACCAGGGGGTCCAGCCGGTAGAGGGGCACATTGCCAATCCGCCAGAGGTCCGCGGCGGGGGCCGGACTGGCCTTGAGGGTACCCCGCAGGGCGTTGCTGGGACTGACCCCCGCGCACAAGGCGCGAAGTTCACTGGCGACCTCGTCCTGGCTGTCCTGATCGAAGCCCGTCAGGTCGAGGAGGTTCCCGAGCACCCGCAGCACCTTCCACCCCGGGCGGGCCTCCCCCGGAGGCGCTACCGCGCCCCGGCAAGTCTGCCAGGTACCCTCTGCATTGACCAGGGTTCCGGCGGTCTCGGCGAAGGCGGCGATGGGCAACATCAGGTCGGCGCAAGCCTCCAGGTCGGGGCTGCGATAGGCGGTACAGGCGACGACGAAGTCCGCCTGTCCCAGGGCCCTGGCGGCCAGCGCCGGATCCGCCAGGTCATGGCCAGGTTCCAGATTCCACAACAGATAGGCCCGGCGCGACTCAGTGAGCATGGCGCTGGTCGCGGCACCGGCCGGCTCCGCCGCCTTGGCGCCGGGCAGGACCTGGGGTAAGGCCCCCGCCAGATGCGCGCCCACGGCATTGGCCGCCGCCGGGATAAAGCCCAGTTCGACCTTGGCCGCCTTGGCCACAGCGCTGGCCAGGGCCTGGAGCAAGGCGTAATCCGGGTGGGCCGCGGCCAAGGCACCAAGAAGAATCAGGCCCGATCCAGCCTGGCTCAGGGCCTCGGCGACCGCCTGATGGCGGGCGTCGGGCTGGGCGCGGGCGATGAGGTCCTTGAGGCTACCGGTGGCCTTGACGCCCAGGGCCTGGGCGATGGCCGCCAGGTCCTCGATGTTGGCGGTCGGGGTCCCGGGCAACTGGTCCGCGGGGAAGGTCAGTTCCAGCGCGTAGGGATGGATGACAAAGACCCGGGCGTCATTCTCCAGGGCCGCCTTGCGGATGCGGTGGGCCAGGAGGGGGATCTCGGCGCGGATGTCGGCGCCCACCAGCAGGATGGCTTGCTGCCGCTCAACGGCGGCGATGGGGACGCCCAGCCAGGGCAGCAAGGGGGCGTTGGCGTCACCACGAAAATCCTGCTGGCGCAGGCGGCTGTCGATGTCGTTGGAGCCCAGACCGCGGGTGAGCTTCTGGGCGAGGAACATCTCCTCCAGGGTCGCGGCCGGGGAGATCAGGGTCCCCAGGCTGGCGCCAGCGGCCTTGAGCCGGGTCGCGGCCAGTTGCAGGGCCTCGGACCAGGCGATGGCCTCCCAGGTACCGTTGTTCTTGACCAGGGGCGCCGTGAGCCGGTCCTCGCCGTAGAGGCCCTCATAGCTGAAGCGGTCGCGGTCGGAGAGCCAGGTCTCGTTGATGGCCTCGTTCTCGCGCGGGTGCACCCGCATCACCCGACCGCGGCGCAGGTGCAGATTGAGATTTGAGCCCAGGGCATCATGGGGGGCCAGGCCGGGGGCCTGGTTCAGCTCCCAGGCGCGGGCCTGGAAGCGATAAGGCTTGGAGGTCAGGGCGCCGACCGGACACAGGTCGATGATATTGCCCGACAACTCGTGGGCCATGGTGTGCTCGACGAAGGTGCCGATGCGCACCTGTTCGCCCCGCCCCGTGGCCCCTAACTCCCGCAGCCCGGCGATCTCGGCGCCGAAGCGGACACAACGGGTGCAGTGAATGCAGCGCGTCATATCGGTGGCGATGAGGGGACCCAGATCCTGGTCGACCACCACGCGCTTACGCTCGACATAGCGCGAGACGTCCCGGCCATAGCCCATGGCGACGTCCTGCAACTCGCACTCCCCGCCCTGATCGCAGATTGGGCAGTCCAGGGGGTGATTGATGAGCAGGAACTCCATGGTCCCCTTCTGGGCCTCGATGGCCTTGGGGGAACGGGTCTGGACCTTGAGCCCGGCGCAGACCGGGGTGGCGCAGGCCGGAACCGGCTTGGGGAAGGGGCGACCATTCTGCTCCATCTCCACCAGGCACATGCGGCAGTTGGCGGCGATGGACAGCTTTTTGTGGTAGCAGAAGCGCGGGATGGGGATGCCCTCGCGGTCAGCGACCGCGATGATCATCTCACCCGGGGTCGCCTCGCAGGCGCGACCGTCGATCTCGATGGTGATCTTGTCCGTCATTGCGCTGTCTCAGTGGCAGACCGGCCCATCAGGCGGCCTCGACCAGGCTACGGCCGTGCTCGATGTAGTGCTGAAATTCGTGGCGGTAGTGCTTGAGGAAGCTCTGCACCGGCATGGCCGCGGCATCGCCCAGGGCACAGATGGTACGCCCGCCGATATGGCCCGCCACGCTGTCGAGGAGGTCCAGGTCCTCGGGCCGGCCCTGGCCATGAAGGATGCGGTGCAGGACCCGCGCCAGCCAGCCAGTACCCTCCCGGCAAGGAGTGCACTGGCCGCAGGACTCGGCGGCATAGAAGTGGGACAGGTTGGCCAGGACCTTCACCATGTCCGTACCCTCGGCCATGACGATGACCGCGCCGGAACCCAGCATGGAGCCAATCTTGCCGATGCTGTCGTAGTCCATGTTGACGCCCATCATGATGTCGCCCGGCACCACGGGTACGGAGGAACCCCCGGGAATCACCGCCTTGAGCTTACGCCCGCCCTTGACGCCACCGGCCATGGCCAGCAGGTCCTTGAAGGGGGTGCCAAGGGGGACCTCGAAATTGTTGGGCTTCTCGACATGGCCGGTGACTGAAAAGAGCTTGGGACCGCCATTGTTAGGCAAGCCCTGCTCCAGGAACCATTGGCCACCCTTCTCCAGGATCACCGGCACCGAGGCTAGGGACTCGGTGTTATTGATGGTGGTGGGTTGACCGTAGAGGCCAGCCTGAGCCGGGAAAGGCGGCTTGTAACGCGGTTGCCCCTTCTTGCCCTCGATGGACTCGAGCAGGGCCGTTTCCTCGCCGCAGATGTAGGCCCCGGCGCCGAGGTGGGTGTAGAGGTCGAAGTCGATGCCGCTGCCAGCGATGTCCTTGCCCAGCAGGCCGGCGGCGTAGGCCTCCTGCATGGCCGCCTCGAAGCGGGCGATGGGCTCGTAGAATTCGCCGCGGATGTAGTTGTAACCCACCGTAGCGCCAATGCAATAGCCGGCGATGGCCATGCCTTCGACGAGCTGGTGAGGGTTGAAGCGCAGGATGTCACGGTCCTTGCAGGTGCCAGGTTCGCCCTCGTCCGAATTGCAGACGATGTACTTCTGCCCGGGGGCCAAGCGCGGCATGAAACTCCACTTGAGGCCCGTGGGGAAGCCGGCGCCACCACGGCCGCGCAGGTTGGAGAGCTTGAGCTCGGCGATGAGGGCATCCGGGTCCGGCTTGTCGCGCAGGATCTTCTCCCACTGGACGTAGCCGCCGACGCTGCGGTACGCCTCCAGGGTCCAGGGCTGGTCCAGATGGAGGGTGCGGAAGCAAACGGTGTTCTGGCGCTCGACCATTAGCCCAACCCCTCGATCAGCTTGTCCAGTTCCGCCGGGGTCAGGTGCTCATGATAGGTGTGACCAATCAGCACCGCCGGGGCGTGGCGGCAGGCCCCCAGACACTCCACCTCCTTGAAGGTGAAACGGCCGTCGGCCGTAGTCTCCCCGGGCTTGACGCCGTACTTATGCTCGACGTGATGGATGAGATCCTCGGAGCCGTTGAGCATGCAGGAGATGCTGTTGCAGACGCAGACCTTGTGTTTGGCGGTCGGCTCCAGGTCATACATATTGTAAAAGGTCGCCACCTCGTAGACGGCAATGGCCGGTATGTCGAGGTAGGCGGCGACATCATCCATGAGCTGGCGCGACAGCCAGCCGCCATTCCAGTCCTGGACCAGGGTCAGGGCGGGCATGACCGCCGACTGCTTCCACTCAGCCGGGTATTTGGCGACCTGGGCGTCGATGGCGGCGCGGATCTCGGGGGTGAAGAGACCGGCCTTGACCTCAGCCGAGGTCGGGACGGTGAGGGGTGCGCTCCGGAAACTCATCAGCGGTCGATCTCCCCGAAGACGATGTCCATGGTGCCGATGATGGCCACCACGTCCGCCAGCATGTGGCCACGGGCCATCTCGTCCATGGCCGAGAGATGGGCGAAACCAGGGGCGCGGACCTTGACCCGGTAGGGCTTGTTGGCCCCGTCGGAAATCAGATAGACGCCGAACTCGCCCTTGGGTGCCTCCACCGCGGCATAGACTTCGCCGGCGGGGGGACAATAGCCCTCGGTAAAGAGCTTGAAGTGGTGGATGAGGGCTTCCATGTCGCCCTTCATCTCGGCACGCGGCGGCGGCGCGATCTTGTGGTCGTCGATCATCACCGGGCCGGGGTTTTCCCGCAGCCAGGCCACGCATTGTTTGATGATGCGATTGGATTGGCGCAACTCCTCGACCCGAACCAGATAGCGGTCATAGCAGTCGCCGTTCTGACCCACCGGGATGTCGAAATCCACCTGGTCATAGGCCGCGTAGGGCTGCTTTTTACGCAGGTCCCAGGCAAATCCCGAGCCGCGGATCATGGGACCCGAGAAGCCGAGTTGGAGGGCGCGCTCTGGCGAGACAACGCCGATACCCACGGTACGCTGC
>JAGVUH010000614.1 GCA_019136395.1 Gammaproteobacteria bacterium | reverse complement strand
AGGGCGGGGGTATAGAGATCGCCGGTTTGCCACCAGCCACCCAGGCCCAGGCGCCCGGGCTTGCCTTCCGCGCCCAGACGCCAGGAATAGCCCATCTCGGCGATATTGAAGGTGTACTCATTGAAGGTGGGCAGCCATTCCTTTCCCGTCTGGACCCCCGTGGCGCCATTGCCGTCAAAGATACCGAACGAGGCATAAAAGTTCGTGGTCGGTGCCAGGTGAACCACGGCCCCATAAGCGGTGTTGTAATAGGCGGGGAGCCTACCGAAGAGGGTGGGATTGAGGCCGATGGGAATCATGATCAGGTCGCTGATGGTGGCATCCCGCATCCAGGGAGTATCGACGATGACCGGATTGAGCACCGTATTGAAGATACCAGAACCGTTCAACTTGCCCACCTGTACCAGCACCTTGTCGTCGAACAGGCGCTGGAGCCACCAGAGTTGCATCATTTCCTGACGCTCGCGGGGTTCGTCGCCATCCATGTTCGTATACATCTGCACCGTCCCCGCCGCCTCATTGTTGTCACCCCCCGTGGTGGCAAGGAATTCCACGCCCCAGGTCGCGCCAGGGATGTTCAGGGCCTTTTCCAGATCGACCTTGGCATGCAGGCCCAGGGCGAGGCTGCCATAGGCGGTATCCGGCTCGACCCCTCCCGAGACCACCCAGTCGAATTCCGGGAGCAGAAAGCCGCCGAGTTGCAGGGCCGAGTCACGCTCCAGCCCCAGGGCCCGACCCAGGTAGCCGTTGCCGAGGAAGGAATAGGTGGCCTGGGGGTTCACGATGATCCCGCTGGAGGGCGCTAAAGTTCGCGACGGCTGATCCGTGGCGCTTAACTCCTGGCAGGGGATGACAAGAGCGGTAACCAGGAAAGGTAACCATCTTACTAGGGTAAAGCTCATGGGTAGCGGGTACCGAAAAGCGACAGATTTCGACCGCAACACTTCGCCGGGTCTCAGCATAAGGGTCAGCCTCGCCGGATGGACCAGGCCAGTACCCGGTGGGTTGCGTACTTGCAAGGGTAGAAAATAATCGGCGTGGCCGCCGATTATTTCTGGCTGACGGAGTGGTTCCACGGCCAGCATCCTAGGCCAATCCAAGCTGCTCGGCATGAACCTCCCGGAAGGACGCCGGTCGCCTTGTAATGCCTGAACCCCCGACTATGCTTTGGGGACAGGGCTAGCGGCGCCATCCCTTGACATGCTTAGCGCTAGCCGGATTAGCCCCCTTTGGTTCTCGGAAATGTCTGGGAATTACTCCCACTACCAGCCGGTCTCGGGACGTGGGGGGATAACCCTGGTCGCGAATGCGCTTTTAAATCCTCTTTTCATCCTGCCGCGTTGGCGGCCCTCGGGAGTCCATCGATGAACATCGACGATATCCGTCACGTGCTTGTGGTCGGTACCGGTACCATGGGACAAAAGATCGCGCTGCAATGCGCGCGCTATGGCTATGAGGTGATCGCCTACGATGGCTTTGCCAAGTCCTTGGAGAATGCCCAGGAGCGGATACCGGCGTATGCAGCCGACCTGGTGTCCCAGGGATTGATGACAGCGGCGGAGGTCGAGCCCACCCTGGCCCGAATTACCTATACCCTGAATCCGGAGGATGGCGCCCTGGCCGATCTGATCAGTGAATCGGTACTGGAGGACTCAGAGCTGAAAGGCAAGATCTTTACCCAGTTCAATGCGATCTGTCCGCCCCATACCCTATTCACCACCAATACCTCGACCCTGCTACCCTCGATGTTCGCCGCGGCTACTGGCCGGCCCGACAAATTCGCCGCCTTGCATTTTTATGGGGTCTGGATGAAGAACCTGGCCGATATCATGCCCCATCCTGGCACCTCTCCGGAAACCCTCTCCCTGCTGATGGCCTTTGCTAAGCGTATTGGCCAGGTCCCGACTTTGCTGAAGAAAGAATATCCGGGCTATATCGGCAATACCATCCTGGGTGCCTTGAACGCTGTCGCCTTTAAACTAGTCTTTGTTGACCGGGTGGCGTCCGTCGAAGACGTGGATCGTGCCTTTATGCTGCTCGAAGGTACCCCCTACGGCCCCTTTGGTTGGCTCGACTCTAATGGGCTGGATACCATCTGGCACGTCATGGAGAGTGGCGCCAAGACCTCCGGCGATCCTGGGGCACAGGAGTTTGCGGATATGTTTAAGCGGGAATACATCGATAAGGGTTGGCTGGGGGTCAAGTCAGGCAGGGGATTCTATAGCTACCCGAACCCCGCCTTTCTACAACCCGATTTTCTCAGCGGTCCTGGTGACGACTAAGGGAATGGAGCCATCCCATGTATGACAATCTGTTCAGTCCGGTCCAGATCGGTCGTCTGGAGATCAAGAACCGCGTGGCGATGACCGCCATGGGCGCCAACCTCGCCGCGGCGGGCGGTGGCGTCAATGACGATGCCATCGCCTTTTACGAGGCCCGGGCCAAGGGGGGGGTAGGCCTCATCATCAGCGGTGTGTGCCGTGTCCTCGATGGCGCGGGGGCCAGCGAACCCAACCAGCTCGCCGCGCGCAGCACCGCCGACCTCCAGG
>JAGVUH010000087.1 GCA_019136395.1 Gammaproteobacteria bacterium | reverse complement strand
CGCCGCGTCAGTAAACGCCATATCAATCAGCCCATTAATTGCATTCTGGGCGGGCGTAAGGGCTCTTGGTTACCCTTCGCCAGAGCTGGCAGAAATGGCTTCGTTTCGCAAAAAAGGCCTTTTCTGACTGGTCGAGAAAATGGCTTCGTTTCGCAAAATGCCCTTTTTGGACTAGTCGGGAAAATGGCTTCGTTTCGCAAAAAGGCCTTTTTGGACGGGTCGAAAAAATGGGTTTGTTTCGCAAAACGGCCTTTTTCTGGGTGGTCTTGTCAGGTGCCGGCCGCCGGAATGACCCGGTCAGCGAGGCCGGGGGGGCGGTCTGATCCGGCTAGGCGCCAGAGGCGATACGCGGCCAGGGCGAGGGCGGTCGTGCCGAGGGCCGTCAGGGACTGCTCCGTCCAGTGCAGGGCGAGGGACTTGGGGCTGATCATGGCGATCGGCTGCAACGCGAAGATCATCAGTAGGTTGACTGTGAACAGGACCGCTTGGCCCCACCACCGCAGGCGCAGGGAGAGTCCGATCAAGAGCAGGCTGGTCGTCAGATTGCCGAGACTGGCGAGGATCAGCAGGGGCAGGAACCACCCCCGGGGAATCTCCAGCACCCACTGCCGTAGTGCGGCGGCGACAAAGGCGATCAACACCGGGGCAAGACCGAGCCACCAGCGCCCAGCGGGAATCCGCCGCCCCCGCGGGTGACGGATGGCACCCCACAGGGCCAGGGCGAGCAGGGCGAAGCCCGGCGCCATCAGTGGGAACAACGCATTGGCCAGCCATACCAGGTCATGGCCAGTAGTCGCGGCGATCAACTTCCAGCTCGCCTTGGCCAGCCCCCCGGCCAGGATCAGCCCGCCACCCAGCCAAGCCAGGCCCTGGCCGGCCGGGTCCTGATCGGCGACATAGCGGGCAAGGAACCACAGGGCCAGGGCGGTGAGGGCGACCGGTAGGAAGTTGAAGAGGGCCAAGGCCGGGGTGAAGTCGGTTATGGGCATCGGGATTAGGTCACGTGGGCATCAAATTTGTTGGTGTCGGCACGGGCATCCTCAAAATTGCTCAAGGGCAGTCACCCGTGGAAGCAGCCGCCCCGAGGGGCCGGCCACCATCACCACCACCTGTCGGGCCTGCTCCGGCCCGTAACTGACATGCAGTGGCAGGTCATCGCCGTAAAAGTAGAGTCGGTCGAAGGGGGTGTTGGCGACGATCCAGCGGGCCACCTCCCGCATGTTCTCGTCATCGATGATGAAATCCACCGCCGCTCCCAGCCGCGCGCAGACCGGCTGACCCCGGCGGTTGTGCTCGTGGGCGGCATGCTGGTCCCGCGACGGATCGATGCAGCCGGGGATGGCGCGGGCCAACGCCGGCGAGCAGAAGCCATAGGTCAGCCGGATCATGCCGAACCAGTCGATCACCGGGTCCAGGACCCGCGTCGCCAGGTCATGGAGGGCATTGTAGGTCTCCGGCCGACGCGGCAGGTTGGCCAGGCCCGTGCGCGCCTGGGTCTCACCGCACGCGATGAGCTGGCGGAAGCTGAGATAGCGCCCGCAGGGCTTGTCCTGGTCCAGAATGTGCGTCTGGGGGAGGCGTTCAGCCGCTGATGCTGCCAAGATGGCGTTCCTCCCAAGAAGCGTAGGAGTGAGAATAGACCTAATTCACTCAGAGACCTGGCATTAATGAGCCGGATGATTGTTTGGTTCTGAACGCGTCTGTTCTGAAGGCACGGCATGGAGATGGACTATTACCAGCATAACGCAAAGTCATTTTTCGAAGCCACGGTTGACGTTGATATGTCACCGCTCTATCAGCGCTTCTTGCCCTTGTTGCCCCCCGCCGGGCGGATTCTCGATGCGGGCTGTGGCTCCGGGCGTGACCTGCGCGCGTTCGCCAAGCTGGGCTATCGCGTGACAGCCTTCGATGCCGCACCCGCGCTTGTCGCCCTTGCCGAAGCCTACGCCGGACAGCCCGTCTTTCGTGCGCGTTTTCAGGACATCGATTGGCGGGTGTCCTTTGATGGCGTCTGGGCCTGCGCGAGCTTGCTGCATCTTCCGGCGGCGGAGCTGCCCGACGCGCTGGGCCGTCTCGCCGCGGCGTTGGTTTCCGGCGGCGTAATGTACGCATCCTTCAAATACGGTCACGGGGAGCGTGAAGATCAGGGGCGCCACTTCACCGACCTGGATGAAGCCGGCCTTTCTGAGTTGCATCACCGCGTCGCCAATCTGCAACTGCTCGACGTCTGGATCACCGCTGATCAACGTCCTGGCCGGGAAAACGAGCGCTGGCTGAATGCCCTTCTGCGCCGGTGCGAGTCCGCGCCGGGGTGAGTCTGCGCGAGGGCGATTGATTTCCCGGCAAATTTGACGCCTCTTCGAGCTCCAGAGTCGTTCATCCACCCATCGAGATCTGCAAGCCGCATGACCAGGCCCCACGACAATCCCACCCCTCAGTCCCACCACCGTTCGACCCAGCCCGAGGATGACTTTGTCGCCCTGTTCGCCCAGGTCTTCGGCCTGGAGAAGACGCGATTGCTGGCGCCGGAATTCCCGTTCCTGGATATCGACGGCACCGCGCGGTTCATCGACTTCGCCCTGCGCGCCGCCGATCGCAAGCTGGCCTTCGAGGTGGATGGCCCCACCCATTACCAGCCGCCGGATTTCGATCGAACCAAGTACGAGGACGATCTGCTACGCCAGAACAGCCTGATTTATCACGGCTGGCAGGTTTACCGCTGGACGGACCACGAACTGGATTGCCACCCTGAGCGGGTCAAGGACCAACTGGCGCTGTTCCTGCAGCGCGTGCCCGGTCTCCTGGAAATGGACGACTTCCTCCCCAGACAGACGGGGGCGGCCATTGACCTGCGTACCCACCAGAACGAGGCGCATGATTGGCTGGCCCAGATCCGCTTGGATGGCATAACCATTGCACTGCTGGAGCATGCCACGGGCACTGGCAAGACCATCACCGCCATCGAGGACGCTAAGCGGGTCGGCGGTCCCGTGCTCTACATCGCTCATCGCAAGAACCTGGTCCAGCAGACCAGCCGGGAATTCGCCCGCCTCTGGCCCGATGCCGATCATGGCCGCATTGAAGGCGGTCGCTGGCAGCCGGACCGGCAGGTGGTCTGCGCGTCCGTCCAGGCCCTGAGCAATCGCCTGGCCGAGATCCCCCCGGACCAATTCCGCTATCTGATCATCGACGAGGCCCATCACGCGGCCTCTGACAGCTATCGCCGCATCCTCGGCTACTTCAAGCCCGTCTTCACCCTGGGTCTCACCGCGACGCCGGAGCGCCCCGACGGCAAGCCAGTGTTGGAGCTGTTTCGCGACGCCGCCCACCGGCTGTCGCTGCGGGAGGCAATCGAGCGCGAAGAGTTGGTTCCCATCCGCTGCGTGCGCGTCAAGACCAACGTCGACCTTTCCCGGGTGCGCTTCAACGAGGTCCAGTACCACCGCCAGGATCTGGAGACCACCATCACCGTCCCGGCCCGCAATGCCCTGATCGTTGATACCTACCTGGAGCATGTCCGCGGGCGCAAGGGGGTCACCTTCTGCGTCAACGTGCGCCACGGCGAGACCCTCGCCGAGCTGTTCCGCGCCCGTGGCGTCCCGGCCCGCTCCGTCTCCGGCGCCATGCCTTCCCGCGAGCGCGAAGCGGTACTCGCCGCCTTCGCCCGTGGCGAACTGCACATGCTCTGTGCCTGCGACCTGCTGAACGAAGGTTGGGATTGTCCGGATGTCGAGGTCCTGTTGATGGCCCGGCCAACCCTGTCGAAGATCATCTACATGCAGCAACTGGGCCGCGGCACCCGTAAGGCGCCGGGCAAGGAATCCCTGCTGGTCTTCGACTTTGTCGACAATGCTGGCCGGTACAACCAGAGCTGGGACCTGCACCGCCTGACCGGCACCCGGACTTACCGCCCCGGCCGGCTGGTGCTGGCCCCCCGGAACCGTATCGCCGACGAGAATGCCTGTGGCCCGACCGACCCCATCGTCATCAACCTGGGCATCTGGACGGAGCGGCTGGAAGAGGTGGATATCTTCGACTGGCAGAGCACCGTCAAGGACATGCTGAGCGTCGCCGAGCTGGAGCTGGCCCTGGCGGCGGCGGAGGGCTATCTGCGCGGCAAGGTCCTGGCCGGCGATCTGAAGCCGGACCATGATCTGACCATGGGTAGCCGGTGCTATTTTTACTTCCGCAAGGACCGAAAGGAAGAGATCGCCCGGCAGTTCGGGCTGACTCCCGTTACCGCCGCCAACATCCGCGAGCGTTTCTTCGCGTTCTGTGAGGAGATGGACATGTTCGCCAGCTACAAGCCCGTGCTGCTGCGGTGCCTGCTGGATACGGTCGACGACCAGGGCAGCGTCTCTCTGAACCGGATCACCCTGACCTTCCGTGACTTTTACTGCCAACGCCAGGCCGAGGGTCTGCCAGTGGAAAAGCCGGGGGCGCGCATGGCCCGCGTCGAGGAATTGTCCGAGATGGAGATCCAGCGGCTGATTCTGGAGATGCCGTTTCGCAAGTTCGCTCAGCGCGGCTTCCTGCGCTACGACAAGGACGCCTCCCGGGTGCGCATCGCGCCGGGATTGTGGAACCGGATCAGCGACCCGGCCGCGCTCGGCCAGATCCGCGCCTTGGCCGATGGGGCCATCGCCGCCTACTATCGGCGGATCATCCCCGAGCGGCAGTAGTCGGTTAGAGAACGGCGTGTATTTAGATCAGGGCTAAGATCATGACCAACTTGCGGATACCGCTAACCAATGAGGGTGACCCGAAAGAAACCAGCCACCAGTTCGCACCGACTGATCAGCTCCATGGGTGGGGACAGGAGGAGGACAATACGATGAGCAAGACCTACACCAAACCGGGTAAGACTGGACAAATCATCTACGTCGTCAACTTTTACAATGGACACCCGGTTCGCGCCCTGAGCTTTTTCACGCGCGGGGATGGTTTTGGGGGTACGCAGGAAGTTATACGCCGCCTTGATCCGGATGGGCAGACAATCTGCAAGCTAGTGGAAGAGCAAAAATAACAACAGCATAGCGCAACTTCTTGGTGGCCATTAATCTCATCTATCTAATGCTTAAGAAGGGCCGCCTCACCTCTACCGGTGAAAGAAGCAGGCCCGCCTTTTCATGTTAATAGTCTGTCTTAAATCGGGATTCGCTATAACCGCCACCCATGAGCCACGACCAGAACTTCAAGAATCTCATCGTCGACTACCCTCACCAGGCCATCGGCTTCTTCGCCGCCGTCGAGGCCCAGGCCGTTGACGCTGGGGCGCGCATCCTGCCGATCCGCGAGGAGCAACTCAAGGAACGTCTCGGCGAGCGCTTTCGCGAGCTCGATGTCCCGCTGCTGGTGGAGTGGCCCGATGGCCGCCGGGCCGCCCTGCTATTCGTCTTTGAGGAAGAAACCGAGCCGGCGCGCTTTTCCATCCACCGGCTGGCGCATTACTGCCTGGACCTGGCCGAGCTCTACGCCACCGACCGCGTCGTGCCCGTCGTCATCTTTCTGCACCCCGGGGCTTTTCCGACCCGGCTGGCCTTGGGCAGTGAGACCAGGACCTATCTCGATTTCCGCTACCTGGCCTGCGCCCTGAAGCAAATCCCGGCCCTGGATCATCTGCACAGCCCCAACCTGGTCGCCCGCCTCAATCTGCCCAACATGGCCTATGCCCCCGAGGACAAGCTGCTTGTCTACGCCCAGGCGGTGCGCGGCCTGATCAAACTGGAACCGTCCACCGAGAAACGGCTGAAGTACCTCGACTTCGTCGACATCTATGCTGACCTGGATGACAATGAACGTCAGCTTTACACCCAACTCTACCCGCACGAGGTGGCCACCATGAGCGGTTTTGCGCAGCGTTTTCTGGAGAAGGGCCGAGAGGAAGGGATGCAACAAGGGATGCAACAAGGGATGCAGCGTGGGGAAGCGCGGATCCTGACCACCCAACTCCGCCTGCGCTTTGGCGAACTTCCCCCTGCCGTCGCGCAGCGGATCGAGACGGCCGATGCCGAGGCCCTGCTGCGCTGGTCCGAGCGCGTGCTCACCGCCAAGACCCTGGACGAGATTCTGGCCGATTGAGCCTGGACCGGCGGCGGCACCAAAAAATACCCTGTTCGTCAATTGCGTGCCGGAATCGGCCAGACTGATACGGCGCGATCTCGTCAACGCCTCTTAACCCCTAGTTCACGGCGCCCATTGGCGCAGGACGGCCAGGATCGGCGCGATGGCGGGTGGTTTGGGGCTGTCGGCAAAGAGGCGCCGGACCAGGCCGCGGTGCGAGGCTTCGAGGACCAGGGGTTCGATGCCAGGCAGGCCGGCTGATTCCAGGCTGACCAGGCCGTCGCCCAAGGTATCCCCGGCGGCGTTATCCCAGTGCTCCAGGTGGGGCGCCAGGTCCGCGGCCCCGGCGGCGATGACCGCGGCCTTCAAGGCTGCCATCTGCTCGTCGACCAGGTTGGCCAGTCGCCCGGCGACGATGAAGACCGGCACTTCCGCTGGCCAGGGGCGGCTGTTGAGAGAGCGCAGAAAGTCGCTGTCGGGACGCAGGTCGATCTTCGCCTCGCCGAGGCCATCGCGCAGGCCGGCCGCCAGGTCGCGGGGCCGCTGGGCCGGGCTGGCGAAGTGATCGCGCACTTCCAGCCAGACGCGCAGCCGTGCCCACTCCGAACCGGCGTTGGGGGTGCCAACCAGGATGACGCCGGCGACGCTGGGGCCACTGATTCCCGGGGCTGCCGGTGGCCCTGGTGGTACCGGCGGGGCCGGAAGTGCCGTTGTTGCCATTGCCGCGGATGAGGCAGGTGCTGGCGATGTTCCAGGTGCTTCCGGACCTCCGGGTGCCTCGGGTGCTGCCTCTGCTGCGGGTTCACCTCGTACCGAGGCTACGGGATGCCGCCAGCGGGAGACGAAATCCCGTGCCACCAGGCCGCCCATGCTGTGGCCGATGAGCACTACCGGCGGGCTGGGGGGCAGGCTCGGCCAGAGCTCCGCCAACCAGTTAGCGCTGCGGTCGATGCCCTGGTCGTTGGGATAGCGGTATTCCCAGACGGCATGGCCCGCCGCCGTCAGGGCGGGTGCCAGGTCGTCCCAGATGTCGCCGGGCTCGTCCAGGCCATGGATCAGGACCAGGGACAGCGCCGCCCCGGCTGGTTGGTTCGCTGTCCCGCTATCGGGCGCGCGCCGGTGCAGGCCATGCCAACCGTCGGCCGGGTTCATGGCGGCGGGAAACCAGGCGCGGAGCTGATCGTGGACCCAGGTCCGCACCTCGCGCTCAGCCCGGGGATGGGCCTCCGCCCACCAGGTCCAGGCCGCCGTCAGGGCGACCAGGAGCAGCAGCAGGGCAAGGAGCCAGCGTAGCCCGGAGCGGCGGGGCCGGCGCGGGGGGGAGCGGGTCATGCGTGGGGTCGGGGGATCATGCTGGCGACGAGGGCATCCGGGTGACCGGGGCGATCAAGCGGGGGGATCTGCGGCCACGGGCGCGTCCCAGCTTCAGGATAACCCAGGGGTTGCGGTCCCCATCATCAGCCACAGGCCGGTTTACGCCCCGCGCGCCGGGCGGCCTCGAACTTCGCCATGGCCGGTCCCATGGCCGCCTCCAGTTCCTCCAGCCGGGTCTCATGGGCGGGATGGGTGGAGAGAAATTCCAGGGGCTGGCCGCCCCCCGCCTGGGCCATGTTGCGCCACAGGTCGAGACTGGCGCGGGGGTCGAAGCCGGCATTGGCCATGAGGTCGAGGCCGAGTTGGTCGGCCTCGGACTCGTGGGTGCGGCTGTAGGGCAGCAGCAGGCCATACTCGGCGCCCAGGCCCAGGGCGCCGCGCAGGACCTCGTGCCCCAGGCTGCCGGGGTTGTCCGCCAGCAGGTCGACGATCATCAGGCCGCCCTTGACCGCCATCTCCTGGGTCAGGCGTTCGTTGCCGTGGTCGGCGATGACGTGGGCGATCTCATGGGCGATGACCGCGGCCAACTGGTCCTGGGTCCGGGCGACCTTGAGCATGCCGCTGTTGACGCCGATCTTGCCGCCGGGCAGGGCAAAGGCGTTGGGGGTCTGGTCCTGGAAGAGGGCCACCGACCACCGCGCCTCGGTGTGCTCGGACGGCAATTCCTCGATCAGGGCCCGGGTGATGCAGGTCAGGCGGGCATTGGCGCGCGGATCCTGGGCGAGGGGCTGGGTCTGCACCAGGGACTGAAAGGCCCGGTCGCCCATCTCGGCCATCTGGCTCTCCGGGATGAGGGCGATGCGCTTGCGGCCCGCCGGCGACTCTTCGCAGCCGGTGACGGCGATGGCCAGGCAACCGAGGGTCAGGGCTTTGATGAAGTCGTTCATGGGTGATGGCGGGGGGGTGGATTGCCGATCGGGGCCTGGTCGGAACTCTGGTCAGCCAGGGGCCAAATGAGCGCGAAAGTCACGAGGAAGTCTTTCATAGTCAGGGGCGTGGCTCGCCGCCCCATGACAGTTAGCTCAGATCGAACCTCATCAGCCCAGATCCCCCCAGGGTAGCTTCGATCAACCCTGTTCGGCGTTGTCCAGGGCCTCGCGGAAGGCGGAGAAGATCAGCCGGCGCGCCTCTTGCTCGTCCAGCTCGGGGACTTCCCAGGACATGATGCGGCAGTACTTTTTGACCAGGTGCTGGACATCCTGCACCAGTTCCTGGTGGTAGCGGTTGAGTTCGATTTGTTCCAATCCGGCCATGGTGCTGTCCTCTCTGCGGGGGGGGGGGAAGGGGGCGCGACGGTGCGCGCCCGGATAACTCCATAGTGTCCGGTCCGCGCACCGAGGTCAACGTCGCGCGCGGCAATCCGAAGCCGCACCGGAATCTGGAACTGAACCGATGCGGGCGTGGGATCGAGCGGCGAAGAAAAATCGGTCACAGCTACCGGGATGGAGGAGAATTACTGGGCGAAAGGTAAAACAACACCCCAACACGCCCACGCCACGACCAGGAGTGTGCATGCCCTCCACTGCCCTTCCCCCTCCCAACCCCGCCCGGCGACGGCTCTTGCTGGCTGCGGTGGCCGCTACCCTTGGCGGCCATCCCGGCGCCTGGCCCTGGTCCGCGTCTGGGTCCGCCCTAGCATCTTCCTTGAGTCCAGCCCCGGGTACCATCGCTCAAGGCCCCGGTCGGCTGCCAGCGGCGTCGGGCCGGGGACACGACGTGCTTATCCTGGGCGCGGGTATCGCCGGCCTGGTCGCCGCTTATGAACTGCACTTGGCGGGCTGCCGGGTACGTATCCTGGAGGCCCGCGACCGGGTCGGCGGGCGCTGCTGGACTCTGCGCGGCGGCGATCGAGTTGTCGAATATGGTGGGGCGGAACAGACCTGCCAATTTCCGGCTGGCGAGTATCTGAATGCTGGCGCCAACCGAATCCTGCCATGGCACCGGGGCGTGCTGGACTATGTTCACCACTTCGGATTGCCGCTGGAACTCTTCGCCAGCGGTCCCCAGAGCGAGAACTGGATCCTGCGCCGAACCCCGGGCCATCCCCTCACCGGACAAAAGCTGCGCTTCCGTCAGTTGAACCGGGATGAGATCGGCCATGCCATGCAGCGGCTGCTGGAGTTGCTGGGCCCGGCGGCCGAGCGGGGCGGGGCGGCCTATGACTTGGCCGCCTGGGCGCGGCACTTCGGCGAACTCGACTCCGCTGGTCGCTACACGGGCAGCCCGGCACGCGGTTATCGCATCCCTCCCGGTGGCGCCGACCGCCCGGAAGAGCTGGAGACGCCCTTTGCCGCCGCGGATCTCTGGTCCTATGGTGCCATGAGCGACATACCCGCCGAGGTTAATAGCCCCGCCTTTCCCACCCCCGTCCTGACCCTGTCGGGGGGCATGGACCGGCTACCCAAGGCACTGGCCTCGGCGCTGCCGCCGGATTGCCTAAGGCTGGGCGCCGAGGTGGTCCGGCTGCGGCAGGACGCCACCGGGGTGACGGTGACCTGGAAGGAGCTAGCCACCGGCGCACTCCACGAGGAGCGGGCTCAGCAAGTGATTTGCACCTTGCCCTTCATTCTCCTGTCGCGCATCGATAGCGATTTCACCCCGCCCACCCAGGCGATCATTGGCGCCCTGGCTTATAAACCCGTCGTCAAGGTGGGGCTGGATTTCCGCCGCCGGTTCTGGGAGCGGGACGACGGCATCTATGGCGGTTATTCCTTTATCGATGATCCGAACGTCATCCTCATGTACCCCAGTCAGGGCCTCGGCCAGGGCGGTGGGCAAGCCCGCGAACCGGCCGGGGTCTCGGTCGATGCACAGGGCTCAGGCCAGGGTGGTGGGGATTCCCGGAATCAGGCGGCGACTGTCTCTCCTGAGGGTGGTGTTCTCGGGCCAGCGGTGGGAGCTGCTCCCGGCGGTGGCCTGGTCACCCTGTACTACCCTCCCTCCCGTGACAGTCTGCGGCTTACCGGACTGGCCCCCGAGGCGCGGTACCAGGCGGCGCTGAGGGACCTGGAGTATCTGCACCCTGGCTCCAGCCCGGAGCTGCGTACAGCGCTCTCCATCGCCTGGTCCCGCATCCCTTATAGCGCTGGCTGCGCCGGGCTCTGGACCGCCAGGGCCCGCAAACAGGATCTCCCGCGGCTGGCGGCCGGAGACCGGAAGGTCCTGTTCGCCGGCGAGCACGTCAGCCATATCCCGGCCTGGATGGAGGGGTCGGTTCAGTCTACCCACGCCGCCCTGGACTTGCTCCAGCGCCAGTGGCGCAGCTAAGCGGAGGCCGTCTCATGAAGTGTGGGTATTCCCGTTATCTCAAGGCCATTCAGGTCGTCAGTCTCGGTCTGGTCTTGATCCAGGCCCAGGTCCAAGCTCAGGCTCAGGCCCCAGCCCCAGCCCCAGCCCCAGCCCCAGCCCCAGCCCCAGCCCAGCCCCAGCCCTTCTCGGTGTCGGCGGCCAAGTCACCGGCGCTGGGGGAGGACGGACTCTACGCCACCCTGTGCTCAGCCTGTCATGGCCATGGCACGGCATCCATCGGTCCCTATCCACCTCTGTTCGGTAGCGCCATCCTGGCCACGGCCGGGCCCGCCTACATTGCCATCAAGGCCCTGCGGGGCTCCGGGAATATGCTGCCTCTGTGCAGCTTGGCCAGCGACGAGGAACTGACCCGTCTCGCCAATGACCTGGCCCAGGCGAACGGCAGCGCGCAACCCGCCATCACCCTTGAGGAGGTCGCCACCCTGCGCCCCGCCGCGGACGAGTGTCCCGATGTGAAATAGCGCTTGCCGGAATGATTTGACAAGTTAGCCCCGCCGTTAAGCCAGTTCCGAGGCTTTATCAGCGCCTGTTGATGGAACGTTCCGTTTCCTTATCAGCATGCCAAGACTTTAGACTCCACGGATGGATGCGGTTTTCGACTGTTTGGCGGGGACTTACGATTGATCCTCTGCGGAGGGGGCTGAGGGGGCTGAGGGAGCTTGGAGCGGCAGGGGTGGGATAGGACAGTCGAGGACGGCGCCGATGGCCCGCAGCACCTCCAGTTCCGCCGGACTGACCTTGGCATCCAGAAGGATGACGGCGGCGCATGCCTGCAAGAGGTCCCGCTTGGCATGGGGCTTGAGCTGCCGGAGTTGCCGTAAGCTGGCATCGAGGCGCTGATGATCCAGGGTGGCCGTGTCCATGATGGCGCTCTCGGTTAGCCCAAGGTGCGCGATCCCCAGGCGGAAGGCCTGGTCGCTGAGGGCCTCGTCCTCTTGCAGCCGGGCCACCAGGGTGAGGACCAGGATGCAGTCCGCCGCCAGGTGCTGGCAGTCCACCTGACCCTTGGCGCCAGACCGTGGCCGGCCGGGGCCGCGGCCCCCGTCCAGCCCAGTGATGAGGATGCGCGACAGGCACCACTCGAACAGTCGCACCCGACCGTCGGCGGCGATCAGGGTGGTCAGGGCGGCGCGGAAGGTCTCCGTCTGGGGGGCGGAGAGTTGCCGCAGGGCCGGCAGGGACAGATCCACCAGGGGCAGGCGAAATTCCCGGGCGGTAGCCAGGACGCTGGGCCAGAGGCGCAGGGTCTCCGCCCCCAGGCCACTTTCCAAGTGGGTTTCCAGATGGGCGAGTTGGCGACGACGGATGCCCTCGTCGCCATCCAGCAGCAGGGCGAAGACCAGGGCCTGGGCGCCGTAAGGCTCCCGGGCCGCCCAGCGCAGGGTGGCGGGCAGTTCGCGGATCAGGGACTGGGCATGGCGCAGGTGGGTCTCGTCGGGCTGGCCGATCTGGTCGATCGCCTCCTGGACCCTTTCTAGGGTGACGTCCAGGGCCACCGCTGGGCTCACCGTCGGGTCCGTCGCCGGACCAACGCCTGTTCCTGACGCGCCCTGTGATAGCTCGGTGGCTGACGCCGTAGGCACCTGGCCATCGGGGGCAAAAGCGGTGACAACGTGCAGTCCTTCAGCCTCCATCGCCGCGTTCCCGCGCGGTCCCCCCGCCACCGACACAGACGCGAGGCCCAGCCCGCCGACTTCCGTCGTGGAAGGTTGATCCGTGGCCGCCACGGGGCTGGTTGCCGCCCGATCAGCACCGGTTCCCGGCTCGCCGGGGGTGAGAACAGCCGCCTCGAAGCGCCCGTCCCAGCGTGGGTCAAGGCGGCCGATGCGCGTCTCCAGGGGCGGATGGGTGGCGGATAGGCGACCTAGAAAGGTGTGCACCCCGGTGGCGAAATAGGCGTGGCTCATCTCCGGTGCCCGGGGGTGACGGAGGAGGCCGTGGACGCTGGTGGCGCCGATGCGCTTCAGGGCCCCGGCGATGCCCCGGGGGTTGCGGGTGAACTGGACGGCGGCGGCGTCCGCCAGAAACTCGCGCTGGCGACTCACCGAGGCCTTGATGAGGTTGGCGAAGACCGTGCCGGCAAAGCCCGTGACCATGA
>JAGVUH010000176.1 GCA_019136395.1 Gammaproteobacteria bacterium | reverse complement strand
AAGGCGCGTGAGACGGGTGGCGCGGCCCATGTAGGTCTGGACGATGTCGGGTTTGACCCGCGCCAGCAGCCGGCTCACCGCCCGCCGCGACCAGGGGTCCCAGACGGTGCGCAGCGGCAGGCGGTGCAGGGGCAGCGGACCCAGGTCCAGCGCTTCCAGCTCGCTTCCGGCGCGGATGGCCAGCTCCGCCGGGGCCCCGGTCTCCGCCAGGGCGCGGGCGAAGCGCGCGAACCAGCGCTCGGCCCCGCCTAGGGCCTTGCTGCCGATGATCTGCAGACTCAGCGGTTCAGTCATGGCGCCGCAACAACTCCCGATAGACCGCCAGATTGCCCTCCACCATGGCCGGGATGGAGAACTCGGCGCTCATCAGGACGCGCCCGCCGCGGCCCAGGCGCCGGGCCAGATCCGGGTCGCGCAGCAGGCGGGCGATGGCCGCGCCCAGGGCAGCGACGTCGCCGGGCGGTACCAGCAGGCCGTTGATGCCATCGCGCACCGCCTCGGGGATGCCGCCCACCCGGCTGGCGATGACCGGCACCCCGGCGCTGGAGGCCTGAAGCAGCGAGACGCCCAGCCCTTCCAGGGTGGCGGGATGGACCAGCAGGTCCAGACAGGGCAGCAGCTCCGGAAGATCGTCGCGGAAGCCGCACAGCCGGACCTGCCGCGCCAGCCCGGCGGCACCGATGGCTCGCTCTAGGTTGGCCGCCTCCGGGCCCTGGCCAAAAAACAGCACCCGTAAGTCGGGAAATTCCGCCACCAGGGGCGGCAGCGCCTGGAGCAGAAAACGGTGGCCCTTGCGGGGGATGAGCTGGGCCACCACCCCGATTACCGGCCCCTCCAGGGGCACCCCCAGACGGTCCCGCAGGATGTGGCGCTCCCGGGGCCCGCCGAAGGCCTGAAAATCCACCGCGCTGCGCACCACCCGCAGCTTGTCCCGGGGCAGGCCGGCGGCCAGCAGCACCTCACCGATGCCCTGGGAGATGGCGATCACCCGATCGTGCAGCGGATACTTGAGCTTGACCCGCCAGGCGGGCTCCGGGTTGTCCACCCGGCGCGAGTGGACCACGGGCACCTTGGCCAGACGGCCGGCGATACCGCCCATGACATCGGCGCCGATCCGGCTGTGCAGGTGCAGGAGGTCGGCCTCGAATTGCAGGGTGCGAAAATAGATGCGGGGGATCAGGGCCAGGTCCAGGTCGCCCTTCATCGGCATCGGGAAGACCTCCGCCCAGGGTTTGGCCGCCGTGGCGATCTCACTGCCGGCGCGGCAGATGAGACCGCTGCTCACCCCGCGCTGGGCCAAGCCCTCCAGCAGGTAGAGGACCTGACGCGCCCCGCCATAGAGATGGCGGCCGCCCTCGACATGCAGCACCCTCATCGTCGCCACCCTCTCCCGCGGGAGCGGGTATGGGAAACCCCCTTCGACCCCTTCATGGCATTGCCTCGACTGAGCCCGCCAAAGTCAGATCCCGTGCCGCGGCCAGGACCTCGTCCACCCCGATTTGCCGCATGCAGTCGTGGCGGCCCCCGCAGGTCGGCCGGCGCTTGCAGGGTGAACAGGGCAGGAGGTGATAGAGCACCCGGGCATTGGCGCGCCCCGGGTCCAGATAGGGCCGGGTGGAACCGAAGAGCAGCAGGGTGGGTCGGCCGAAGGCAATGCCCATATGGCTCAGGCCGGTATCGACGCCGATGACCAGTTTGCTGTGCTCGATGAGGGCAGCGGCCTGAAGCAGGCTGGTGTCGCCAGCGAGGTTGATAAGGTCCGCGACACCGGGCCAACTGGCCCCGTCTTCGGGGCTCTGGCCTGGAACCGATCCGGATACCACCGTCCCGTAGCGTTCCGTGCCAGCGGCCGGCTTAGGTAGCGGCACACCACTGTTTCCCTCGGTAGGCCTGGGTGCGATCGTCCCGCCGGTGCTAGGCTGGTATCCCTGCGAGTTAGCATGCCAGGTGCGATAGTGGGCTGGGATGCGCTCGGCCGCCGCGCGGTCCGCAGGCCCACCCAGCATCAGCACCGGCAGATCCAGTTCCCGCCGCAAGCGCGCCGCCAGTTCGGCCCAGCGCTCCTCGAACCAGTGCTTCTGGGGACGGGTGGTAAAGGGGCAGATCACGGCATAGCCAGCGCCCAGTCCCCGCCGCTGGATCAGGTCCCGGGCGAAGGCCCGCGCCTCCTCCCCCGGCACCAGGGTCATGGCGAATCCATCCAGGGGCAGGCCCAGCCGTTCGGCCAGAAAGCGATACTCGGAGCCAATACCACGCAGATTGCCCCCGCGGGGAATGACGCGGGTCATCAGCCACTGGCTACCCTCTCGCGAACCCAGGCCGATACGCTCCCGGGCGCCGCTGAGCCAGGCGAGGAGACCGCTCTTGAGCAGGCCTTGGAGGTCCAGGGCCAGGTCGAACCCCTGGCGGCGCAGCTCGGCGCGAAAGGCGCGGACCCGCCGCCCAAGTTCCACCCAGCCCTGGGGATGGGCGCGCCGCAGGGCGGCGATGAGGGGCGAGGCGAAGACGATGTCGCCGATGGCGCTGAGGCGGATCACCAGAATGCGCGACGGCGGGGTCATCGGGGTCTAGTGCAGCGCCGCCGTAACCGTCACGCCGCCACCAGCCGGCACAAGGCAGCCACCAGGGCCGCATCCTCGGCGCGCTCGGCCAGTTCGACCTGGGCAAAGCCTAGGCGCAGGGCCTCCTGGCGGGTACGCTCGCTGACCACTACCAGGGGCGTGGCCAGCAGGGGTGCCCGGCCGGCCTCGCCCAGCAACTGGAGCAGGTTGTCGAGGATCTCGCCACTGGTCGCGGTGACCAGTTGCACCCGGGCATCCCAGTCCGCCACCAGCCGCGCCGGGTCCACCGCGGGCAGGGCGCGCCGGTAGACCTCGGCGAAGCGCACCTCGGCACCCCGCGCCCGCAGGGTCTCGCCCAGCAGGGGGCGGCCACCCTCGCCGCGGACGATGAGGACCCGCTGGCCCCGCAGATCCTGCAAGGCGGGGTGGGTGAGCAGGGTCTCGCTGTCATAACGCCCGGCGGGGACCAGATCCGGCGCGCGACCCGCGGCGGCCAGGGCCTCGGCGGTAGCCTTGCCGATGGCCGCCAGGCGCGGACCCATTGGCAGGCGACCCCCGGGAAACAGGGGCAGAGCATAGTCCACCGCATTCCGGCTGGCGAAAAACATGATATCCACCGGCGCGGCCAGCAGGCGACGGGCGGCCTCCAAATCCCCAGCCGGTTCGATATCGATGGTCGGGAAAGGGATGGGGCGGCCCCCAGCCATCTCGATCAGCCGGCGGGCGGGTGACCAGGACCCCCCGGTCGGCGAGATCACAGGGTTCGGGCATGGCCATCCTCAGATGAACCCAAGCCAAGGCTCAGGGCTGGCATGCAGCCTCTTCGGGTACTGAAAGTGGCGGGGACTTTCACCACAACTTTCATGAGGGGTCTCGACGCACCCCAAAGGCTGACTGTCGCGGGTGAGGTCTTTCGCGCTGACTTTCATGAGGGGTTTCGCCACACTTGGGGTGGTGAGAGATCTGGCCTTTTGCACGCCAAGACACCCTTGGCAAGACTCAACAAGACGCCGTCTCCTCTATGGCCAGGGCCCTGAGGATCTCGCCAGCCCCCTGTGCGAGGAGGTCCTCCGCCACCCGGGTGCCCAGGGCCTCGGCCTGATCCCGGGGTAAACAATGCTCGGCGATCAACACCCGGCTACCGTCCGGGGTGCCAACCAGGCCCCGCAGTCGCAAGTCGTCCCCTTCCAGCAGGGCATGACCGGCGATGGGCACCTGGCAGCCGCCTTGGAGGCGGCGGTTCATGGCCCGCTCGGCCCGGATGCAGTCCGCCGTGTCCGGGTGATGCAGTGGCGCCAGCAGTTCCAATGTGGGAGCGTCATCCTCCCGGCACTCGATGCTCACCGCCCCCTGCCCAATGGCGGGCAGGCTCTCCTCGATGGTCAGGCGGGAGCGGATGCGCGCGGCGAAGCCCAGGCGGATGAGGCCGGCGGCCGCCAGCAGGATGGCGTCGAACTCGCCGCCGTCAAGCTTGGCCAGGCGGCTGTTGACGTTGCCACGCAGGGGCTGGATGTCCAGGTCCGGCCGGCAGGCGGTGAGCTGGCACTGGCGGCGCAGGCTGGAGGTGCCGACCCGCGCCCCCGGGGGCAGGTCGGCCAGGCGCTCGAAACGGTTGGAGACGAAGGCATCGCGCGGGTCCTCGCGCTCCAGGATCACCGGCAGGTGCAGTCCCACCGGCAACTCCACCGGCACGTCCTTGGTGGAATGGACGGCGATGTCCGCCGTGCCCGCCAGTAGGCCCTGCTCCAGCTCCTTGACGAACAGCCCCTTGCCGCCGACCTTGGCCAGGGGGGCGTCGAGGATCTTGTCACCCCGGGTGGTCATGCCCAGGATCTCCACCGCCAGGCCCGGGTGGGCGCGGCGCAGGGCCACGGCGACGTGTTGGGCCTGCCACATGGCCAGAGGGGATTTGCGGGTGGCGATTCGGATGGTGTCGGACATCGTGTTCGGTTCCAGCGGAAAACGGCATCCTAAGCCGCCCCGGGGCGGCCTGCAAATTCCCACCTCCTCCCGCCGCCAAGGCTGACGCTCACTGCGCCTATCCCTACCTACCCTCAGCCTCGGCTGGCATGTGCTGAGGTAGCCATTCAGCCCCCCTCTCCCCAGCCATCCCCCGCCAGGGGGGAGGGAGCAAGAGAATCAGCGGCTGATGCCACCGAAGCCCCCTCTGGGGCAAAAGGGATCTGAACGAATGGGTGCTTAGGCAGCCAATGCGTCAGGCACTGACG
>JAGVUH010000293.1 GCA_019136395.1 Gammaproteobacteria bacterium | reverse complement strand
GCGCTGGAAGGCCTGGGCGGACTGGGGCTCGGCCGCCACCGCCTCTCGCAGGACCGCCACGGCTTCGGGCAGCTTGCCTTCGTTGAGCAGGGCCTCGCCGCGTTGGAGGAGACCAGGGCCGGCGTTTTCGGCCTGGGCCGGAGATGGAACCGCTGACCCGGCCCGCACCCCGGCGGGTGCCGGCGGCTGGGCCGGGATTGTCAGGGGTGGCTGAGCCTGGGGCGATATCTGGGTTGACTCTGGTGCCACGGCTGGCGCCGATGGTTGCGCCTGAGCCTGGGTCTGAGGGGGTACTTGAGCCCCGGCTGGTGCCAGCGAGGGGTTCTGGGACTGGGCCCCATCGCCGGTCTGCGCCTGAATCGATGGCACGACCGAGCAGATGAGGAGGAAGGCGTAAAAGGGACGAATCGTCATGTTCTCAACCCATCACTATGACCTGGCAACAAAAATCCCGCGCGGGACCCGAGGCCCCGCGCGGGATCTGGCCTCCGTTAGGTGGAGGCAGTGGGCGACGCATGCCTGGGCTTACTTCAGGGCACCCTTGCCGTAGCGGGCCTCGAAGCCGGCGCGCACCTTTTCCAGGGCCTCCTTGTTCATGCCGTTGAAGTACCAGTCATGGCCGTCGATGGGCTTGAAGTACTTCTCCAGCAGGGCATTGGCGGCCTTGTCGTTCTTGTCCTTGTGGATGACCACCTCCTTGAGCTCGGGAATCCACTCAAAGTAGGTGTGCTTGGCCACCTCGTAGATGCCGTGCCACCAGGTGTAGTCCGGGCCCATCATGGCGGCGCCATGACGACCGCGACGACCCTCGTGATGCCAGATCTCCCACCAGGTCCACTCGATAGGCTCGTCAAAGGGCGCGGGGGTGATGTACCCCTTGTCCTTGAGTTCGCCCATGATGGCGGCGATGGGTTTGGCGAACTTCTCGTTGTAGAGGTCGACCACGTCGTCAAACTGCTTGTAATGGCCCTCGATGACGCTGGTGGCATGGCAGCCGAAGCAGATGCTCTCCATTTTGGCGCGGCGATCCTTCCAGGTCAGGACCTCGACGACCTTGGAGCCCTTGGCCTCGTCGCCGACCTTGGGAATCTCCTTGCCCTCGGGGACATCGAACTCGTTGCCGTTCTCCAGCTTCACCAGGTTCATCTTGGTGGAGATGGGCGGCCGGAGGGTCCAGGAGATGCGCTCGCCGACATTGTGGGTCTTGGGCTGGTTGACGCCGGCGCTCATGTGGCAGGTGGCGCAGGTGGGGGCGGCGGAGTAATCGACGCCGGCGATCCACTTGTCGGAGTCCAGGTTCATCTCATCGATCTTGGCGCGATAGATGATGCCGTGCTTGGACTCGTTGTAGACCTCGATCTGGGGATGGTCGGGGCCCACGTGGCACTTGCC
Organism: Gammaproteobacteria bacterium; assembly: GCA_019136395.1. Next base: position 1,195 of record JAGVUH010000293.1, on the reverse strand, counting down.
ACAGGTGTCCGGGGTGCGGGCCTGTTCGCGGGAGAAGCGGTGACGGCCGTGGCAGGCGGTGCAGGAGCCCTTGGAGCCGTCGGGGTTCAACCGGCCAATTCCCGTATTGGGCCAGCTACCCGGCAGGGGACGCCCCTTGTCCTTACCCTCGGTGATGAATTCCAGCTTGCCGCCATGGCACTGCCGACAGCCGGCGTTGACCGCGGCGGGACCGCCCACCACTTCGCCCATCAGGTTGTCCAGGGAGGCGAGGATGTCACCGGCCTTGGAGTGATGGGAGCCGTCCATCTCCTCGAATTCGGTGGTATGGCACTTGGAGCAATCCTTGGGGGTGACGACGATGGAGATCAGGGCGCCTTCATGGGTGAAGGCGTCGATATCCCCCTCCTTCGCCTCATGGCAGTCCAGGCAGTTGACCCCGTTCTGGCCATGCTGGCTGTGGTTCCATTCCCAGTAGAGGCCAGGATTCTCCGACATGTGGCAATCGACGCATTCCTGACCGGCGGGATTCCCCCAGTCAACACCGACTTTACCCGCCGGGCGATCGGCTTGGACTGGCCCATTGGCCAGTAGCAGGGCCAATCCAGCCAGGCTGGTAGTGAGCCAAGCGACCTTGCGGACTTGGCGACTGGTTTTCATGTGCGCTCTCCTCAACAGGTAGGACAAACTCCCGCGGCCCCATGGACCTCGCGAGAGGCAATACTCCGAGATTGGGAAAGCAGCACGACCGCGCCGCTCATTCCTGCCCTTTGGTGTACAACTTCCTACTTGCGCGCCCCTATGTGTTGTTGTGCGGCGCTCGCTCCACTCCCCCACTGACAGTTTGACAGGCGTCCAAGGAACCGCCTTGATTTAGGTCAAATCAGAGCGAGGGATCCATGGGCCCCCAACTGTGGGCCCATTGGCGAGGCCAACAGCGGGGCAGTGCGGGACGGAGCGGGGCGTCACGCCAGCGAGCCCAGGCGCGCTACCTAGCCGGCGGCGCCGAGGGGGTTAGCGCCAGGGCCTCCGCCGCCTGCTGGTCGGCGTGGTAAGACGAGCGCACCAGGGCACCGCTGGCGATGTGGGTGAATCCCAACGCCTCTCCCGCCTGACGCAGGGCCCCGAACTCATCCGGGGTCCAGTAACGGCGGACGGGTAGGTGGGCGCGGCTGGGGGCCAGGTACTGACCGAGGGTCAGCATGTCGCAACCGTG
>JAGVUH010000042.1 GCA_019136395.1 Gammaproteobacteria bacterium | reverse complement strand
CTTCGCCTGGTGCATGGTGATGGCCGCCGTTAAGGTGGTCTTGCCATGGTCGACGTGGCCGATCGTACCGACGTTGACGTGCGGCTTCTTGCGTTCGAATTTGGCTTTGGACATGAGGCTATCCCCCGGAAGATGTCGAAATTCGGTCAGGTATTCAGGTTAGGAGTGTGAGCCCACATCCGGCGTTCCGCGAGGATGTTCCGGTTGCCGGCGGGTTGGAGCCCATGATCGGAATCGAACCGATGACCTCACCCTTACCAAGGGTGTGCTCTACCATCTGAGCTACATGGGCAAGTTCGCTTGTGCCTGGCATGGAGCGGGTGATGGGAGTCGAACCCACGCTATCAGCTTGGAAGGCTGAAGTTCTACCGTTGAACTACACCCGCGCGAGGAAATTCAGGCGCCAATGGTGTGCGGGAACGGTAACGAACCCGGCGAGCCTGCATCTCATGACTACAATTTGGTGGAGGGGGGAGGATTCGAACCTCCGAAGGCTGAGCCGTCAGATTTACAGTCTGATCCCTTTGACCGCTCGGGAACCCCTCCGAATCGAGCGGCGTATGGTAGGCACATGAATCCCTGCTGTCAACCTCGGTTCCCGCCTCGCGTCCAGGTCGCTCCGGCCTGAGGGCTCTCGGGTCCGTCGCGCCCTTTGGCCAGCGATGAATTAAGATGTGCCCTTTTTCAAGGCCCGACCGGGCACAACCAGGAGAATCCTGATGGATATCACCATCTTTGGTAGTGGTTACGTGGGTTTGGTGACCGGGGCCTGCCTCGCCGAGGTGGGTAACCGGGTCCTGTGCATCGACATCGACCCCGAGAAGGTCGCCTTACTCAACGCTGGAGGCGTGCCCATCTTCGAGCCCGGGCTGGAGGCTGTGGTTCAGCGCAATCGGGCGGCCGGCCGGCTCAATTTCTCCACCGACCCGGCGGCCGGCGTCGCGCATGGCCTGTTTCAATTCATCGCCGTCGGCACGCCGCCCGATGAGGACGGCTCCGCCGATCTCTCCCACGTCCTGGCCGTTGCCCGAGCCATTGGCGAACACCTGGAGGGTTACCGCATCGTCGTCGACAAGTCGACGGTCCCCGTCGGCACCGCGGATCGGGTTGCCGCCACCATCCGCCAGGCCCTCGACCAGCGCGGCGTCAGTCACGAGTTCGACGTGGTCTCCAACCCGGAATTCCTCAAGGAAGGGGCCGCCATCGAGGACTTCATGCGTCCCGACCGCATCGTGGTCGGCACCGACAATCCCCGGACCGGGGAACTGCTGCGCGCCCTCTACGCCCCCTTCAACCGCAATCACGACCGCGTCCTGGTCATGGACGTCCGCTCCGCGGAGCTGACCAAATACGCCGCCAATGCCCTGCTGGCCGCCAAGATCAGCTTCATGAACGAGCTCTCCAACATCGCCGAGGCCGTCGGCGCGGATATCGAGCAGGTCCGGGTCGGGATCGGGTCCGACCCCCGCATCGGCTACCAGTTCATCTATCCCGGCTGCGGCTATGGCGGCTCCTGTTTTCCCAAGGACGTGCGCGCCCTGGAACGGACCGCCAGCGGCATCGGCTACCGGGCCGAGCTCCTCGCCGCCATCGAGGCGGTCAACGACCGGCAGAAGGAGGTCCTGTTCACCAAGATCCGCGATCATTTCCAGGGGGATCTCCAGGGGCGTACCCTCGCCCTGTGGGGCCTGGCCTTCAAGCCGAACACCGATGACATGCGCGAGGCCTCCAGTCGCCGCCTGATGGAAGCCCTCTGGGCCGCTGGCGCCCGGGTTCGCGCCTATGATCCAGTCGCCATGACGGAGGCCCGCCGTATCTACGGCGAGCGTCCCGATCTGGAACTGGTCGATGATCCCCTCACGGCCCTTGACGGGGCCGATGGCCTGGCCATCGTCACTGAGTGGAACCAATTCCGGGGCGTCGACTTCGCCACCCTCAGGGACCGGCTCAAGACCCCCGTCGTCTTCGACGGCCGCAACCTCTTCAACCCCCGCCTGGTCGCCGCCAGCGGCCTGACCTACCACTCCATTGGCAGGACCCGGACGGACGTCCAGGCCCCAACCGTCCGGAGTTAACCGGTCCAGAGTTTGAACGGCCCACGGGAAGAAAAACCAGAGGCCCTTGCCTGGCCGTGCCCGGTGGCATGAGTCACCCCTGGGCCCCCCTGATTTTTTTCACCTGCTGACAAGTATTGCATCCCCGAAAAGAGAACCGGGGCCGGGACAGGCAGCGAAAGGTGGGGGGGCTGAAGAAATGGTGCACCCTGCAATTCATGGCTCACCGCAAAAAAATAGGGCAGCCTGGTTAGGGGCTGCCCTAGGGGGTCTAGCGATCCCTCACTCCAGATTTAGCATGGAAGAGACCAGAGGGGGGCTTCCATCGTCCGGGGTGGGGTTGACCGCATGACGGTTAGAACCTGTGGTTCCAACTGATCTCGATGTCCTTCTGCTCCATGTAGAGGCTGCCGGTCTGGCTACCCGTGATGTTGGCGTTAGAGCCCTCATCCAGGGTGGCCTCGGGCATCCAGGCAAAGGAGAAATTGAAGCTGTCGCTCTTGCTGTGGCGATAGGTGGCGCCCAGGGTGAAGGTCCACTGGATGGTGGCCGGGGCCATGACGTTGAAGAGGCCCTCGGTGTCCGGGGCGAAATCGCTGGCATAGCTGGCGCCGGCCATGAAGCTAAACCTCTCGTCGTAATCCCACCGGGCGCCCAGCTTGAAGATATCCATGTCGTCCCAGCCGAAGCCCAGGCCATTCTTGCCGCCCAGGCAGCTATCGGACTTGATGCCCATCATGCAGGGCATGACGTTGACATTGTTGGAGTTACCGACAGAGTTGATCTCGTTGTAGAAGATGCGCTGCCAGTCAAAGGCCAGGGTGATGTTGGGCTGGACCTTGAAGGCCAGGCCCAGATTCAGCATCGCCGGGATGTCGAAATTGCCCTCGTCGGCGAAGAGGCCCTTGTAATCATCGAAATCGGACATCCACAGCTTGGTGCGGTAGGAGGCGCCCAGGGTCAGTTGGTCGTTGATTTCGCCCACCCATCCCAGATGGAGACCATAGCCATAAGACCAGTCTTTGCCGTTGTTGGAAACCGCGTCCGGGTAGAGTGACATCTGCCGGAAGGGCTCCAGGCCCTTGGCCTCGAAGCTCTGGGCGGCGAAGACGGGGGCAATGCCCAAGGAATGCTGTTTATTGATTTTGTAAGTAAAGGGGATCTCGACGAACAGTTGTTCGAGATTGACGCCCGTCGGGGTGGTGGCGGTGAAGATGCCGCCGGGATTGACGTTGCCCTGCTGGGGCGTGGCATTGGGGTCGGTCACCGGGACCGGTTGACCATTAGGTCCCATGGTGAAGAGGAAACCATTGGGGGCGGCGAAGGTACCCGGGGGTGGCGTCATGCCGGGTCCAATGGCGAGTTGATTGGGCGCGCCGGCGAAATTCTCCCAGACCGGGCGCTCCTTGTAATTGGTATTCATGCCCCCGTTGCCGAAGATGGAGATGCCAAGGGTCATCTGATCATTGAGGACATGGTTGTAGCCCATGCTGGGGACCAGAAACCAGTCGCTATCGCTGTCATAGCGACCCGGGGTGACAAAACCGCTGGTCGGAAAACCCTGGGCGTTGCGGGCGTAATCGTCGTTGGCCTCGTAACCCCGGGGGGAGGGACTGAAGAAGGAAACGCCAATATCCAGACTGGTGTCGATGAAACCCATGCCCGCCGGATTGGTGGCGGTCACCAGGGTGTCCTGGGGCAAGGCGGTGGCGACGCCACCCATGGCCTTGGACGGGGTTCCCCAGCCAAAGGCAAAATAGCCGTTGGAGGCCAGGACCGCGGTAGGGATCGTCAGGCCACTGATCAGGCCGAGGGCAATGGCCCGCTGCAAGTGCTGGTTCATGGTCGCGCAACTCCTCGATTGTGTTTGTAACAAAGTGGTTCTTTATTTCCGCAAACCTGGGCCAGCATTCCCCCGCGGGTGGCGGGAAGCGCGGGACTCGCGCGGACATCAAAAAAAGAGGATAGGTCGTTGATTCCGGCCTGGAGATGGGACGGGGCCGGGACTTGTTGTTATTTGGCCAAAAGCTACCGCAATGTCGCAATAATTGCAACATTCGGTCACACCTTGTAAGGACAGTTTGGGCGGAGTCAGCGCCCGCCGTGCAGGCGGTTCATGACCCGCTGAAACTCACCGGCCAGGATATCGTGGAGACAGGATTCGGCGTCATCCAGGGCGGTGAGGATCCGACCCTCTTCATCCCGGGAGGGCCGTCCCAGGACATAATTGACGACCTGCTCCCGGTCGCCGGGATGGTCGATGCCAATGCGCAGCCGCCAAAAATCGCGGCTGCCCAGGACGTTTATGATGTCGCGCAGACCGTTGTGCCCGGCGTGGCCACCCCCCTGCTTCAAACGCACGGCGCCAACGGGGAGATCGAGATCGTCATGGGCCACCAGAATGGCCTCCACGGGGATGGCGTGATAACGCGCCAGCGCCCCCAGGGACTGGCCGCTGCGATTCATGAAGGTGGCGGGCTTGAGCAAGCGCAGGTCGACGCCCGCCACCAGCAGCCGGCACAAAGCGCCATGGAACTTGGTTTCCGCCCGGAACTGGCCCTGATGGTGCGCCGCCAGGGCATCGAGGAACCAGAAGCCAACGTTGTGGCGGGTAGCCTCGTACTGGGGACCCGGGTTACCCAGGCCAACGATGAGGCGGATGCCTTGGTCCGGCATGGATGTCTCTCCGCGAAGGGGGCGCCAGGCCAAGGACGGGGGATAACATGGGCCGTGTCAGGCCGGCGGGTAAGAACAGCGCAAGGTCTTGCGGGGAATGTCGCGCGGCCCGCCAGCGGCGGGCCGCCGGGTGCCCGGGAGGACACCCAGATGGCGGGGAGAGGCGCGAACGCGGGTCCTACTCTCCGCCCTCCTCCGCCGCGCCACCATGGCCGCTGTGAATCACCACCACCGGCTCGTCCGGGTCCGGGGCCTGGGCCAACTCGACGCCCTCCGGCAGGGGCACCTCGGACAGGTGGATGATACCGCCCAATTCCAGGTCCGTCAGATCCAGGGGGATGAATTCCGGCAGGTCCTTGGGCAGGCAACTGATCTCAATTTCGGTGAGATTGTGGGACACCACGCCGCCGCCCAGTTTGACGCCCTTGCAGTTCGCCTCATTGAGGAAGTGAATCGGCACGGTCATGCGCAGCTTTTCATCGGCCTGGACGCGCTGGAAATCGGCGTGCAGGATGAAGGGCTTGGCCGGGTGGCGCTGCAGATCCTTGAGGACCACCGCCTGGGACTTGCCGTGAATCTGGAGGGTGAGGATGTGGGAGTAGAAGGCCTCATGCTCCAGGTGCTGGATCAGCTCATTGTGGGCCAGGCTGACCATTTCCGGTTCCTGGTGCGCGCCGTAGACGATGGCCGGGACCCGGCCGGTACGGCGCAGGCGGCGGCTCGCACCTTTCCCTGCATCGCCCCGGGGTTCGGCCAGGACTTCAAAAGTCTCTTTCATGTTGGGAGTGCTCCACTGGTTGTTTAAGGTGAAAGGCGTCCGTCAACCCGCGACCAGGTAACGGACAGCGTCTTCCCGTGGGAAGGGAAAAAAGGACCATGGGCCCCACCGGCCACCATGCTCGGCGCTGGCCTCGGCAGTGATAATCCCGCGGCGCGGCGAAAAAGTCGCTCGATGATCATCAGCGCGCGTTCAATCGACGAAGAGCGAACTGACGGACTCCGCGGTGGCGATCCGGCGCATCGTCTCGGCGAGCAATTCCCCGATGCTGAGCTGCCGGATACGCTCACAGGCCTGGGCCTCGGGGCGGAGGGGGATGGTATTGGTCACCACCAACTCATCCAGACGGGAGTTGCTGATGTTTTCCACCGCCTTGCCAGACAAGACCGGATGGGTGCAATAGGCCACCACCCGCGCCGCGCCATGGTCCTTGAGGGCCCCGGCGGCCTGGCAGAGGGTCCCGGCGGTATCGACCAGGTCATCGATGATGACGCAGGAATGACCCTCCACGTCACCGATGATGTTCATGATCTTGGCCTCGTTGGGCCGGGGCCGGCGCTTGTCAATGATGGCCAGTTCCGCGTCATCCAGGCGCTTGGCCAGGGCGCGGGCGCGTACCACCCCGCCCACGTCCGGCGAGACCACCAGCAGGTTGGGGTACTTCTGCCGCCAGACATCACCCAGGAGGATCGGGGAGGCATAGACGTTGTCGACGGGGATGTCGAAAAAGCCCTGGATCTGGTCGGCGTGGAGATCGACGGTGAGCACCCGGTCGGCCCCCGCCTGGCCCAGCATCTTGGCCACCAGGCGCGCCGTGATGGGGACGCGCGCCGAACGCGGCCGCCGGTCCTGTCGGGCATAGCCGAAGTAGGGGATGACCGCGGTGATGCGTTTGGCGGAGGCCCAGCGCAGGGCGTCGATCATCACCAGGAGTTCCATGAGATGATCGTTGGTGGGGGCCGAGGTCGGCTGGACGACGAAGACATCCCGGCCGCGAACGTTTTCCTGAATCTCCGCCATCACCTCCCCGTCACTGAACTGGCCCAGGACGGCCTTGCCGAGGGGGAGATTCAGATAAGTGGCGATCTCACCAGCGAGCGCCGGGTTGGCGTTACCGGTAAAGACCATCATTTGACTGGTGGGCACGGCTGGAATCCCCCAACGCCACGGCACAGGGTCGGTGACGGCGCGCCGGAGTGCTCCAGCCGTCGGACCGTCGTCTCAATGGATGCGGAATATGGCTGGGGTGCCAGGATTCGAACCTGGGAATGCTGGGATCAAAACCCAGTGCCTTACCACTTGGCGACACCCCAAAATCAATCGTTCGTCAGCCGATCAAGGAGCGGCGAGCGATTCAACCCCCGGGCCACGAAACCGGTGAGGTCCGGCGGCGCCTGGAGCAGCACGGCCTCAGCCTCGGCTTGGGAGCTGAAACTGGCGAAGACGCAGGCCCCGGTCCCGGTCAGCCGCGCCCTGGCGAAACCATCAAGCCAGGCGAGGGCCCGCGCCACGGGCGGATAGACCTCACGCACGACATCCAGGCAATCGTTACGGTCATCCCCCGAAATGAAGTCGGCAATTGTGATTGAGGGCGAATTTCTTGTCAATTTAGGATGGCGGAATACATCGGCCGTGGTTACCACGCAGGGTGGCGTCAACACCAGGAACCAAGTCTCCGGGACCGTGACCGGCGTCAACCGCTCCCCGACGCCCTCCCCCCAGGCCGCCCGGCCACGGACAAACACCGGCACGTCCGCCCCCAGGGCGAGGCCCAGGGCCGCCAGCTCATCCTCCCCCAGCCCGGTGCCCCAGAGCCGGTTGAGGGCCACCAGGGTGGTGGCGGCATCCGAGCTGCCACCACCCAGCCCGCCCCCCTGGGGCAGGCGCTTATCCAGGCGCAGGTCCACCCCCAGCCGACACCCGGTCGCGGCCTGGAGACAACGGGCGGCGCGCACCACCAGATTCGCCTCCTCCGGGACCCCGGGGACGGGGGTCAGGAGGTGGACCTGGCCATCCTCGCGAATGGTCGGATGCAGCTCGTCGCCCCGGTCGAGAAACTGAAACAGCGTCTGCAGCAGGTGGTAGCCATCGGCGCGCCGCCCGAGGATGCGCAGCGTCAGATTGAGTTTCGCCGGCGCCGGCCACCCACCAGTCGCCCCCACGACCCCGACCCCGGCCATCAGGGCTGGGTCCCGTCAGGGGTAAGGGGGTGGCGATCGATGACCCGCAGCAGATAGGCATGCTCCGGGGCGGCGGCCCGGGCCTTCTCCCAGACCCGCCGGGCCTCTTCCCGTTGATCCAGGGCCCAGAGGACCTCCCCCAGGTGCGCGGCGACCTCGGGATCATCGGGGAGCTTGGCGCTGGCCTGGCGCAGATAGTCCAGGGCCAGTTGCAGATTGCCGAGGCGGTACTGCACCCAGCCCATGCTGTCCAGGATGGCCCCCTCATCAGGCTTGAGGGCTAGGGCACGCTGGATCAGATCGTGGGCCTCGGCGTAACGGTCCGTCATGTCCGCCAGGGAATAGCCGAGGGCATTGAGGGCGTCGGCGTGCTCCGGCTCCAGCTCCAGGAGCAGGCGCAGATCACGCTCCACCACCTCCAGACGCTGCATGGCCGCGCCATGCAAGCCCCGGGCATAGAGCAGTTCCCGGTCATCGGGATGGGCCGCCAGCGCTGCGTCATAGACCTTCATCGCCTCCGGGTTGAGGCCCATTTCCGTCAGCAGTTCGGCCTCAACCAGGTACAGCAGCACGGCCTGCTTGCGGTTCTGATCGCGTAATTGGCGGAGCCGCTCCCGCGCCTTGGTCACGTCCCCGCCCTGGGCCTCGAGGCGGGTCAGGCGAATGCGGGCATCCAGGGCATGGATCCCACGCACCTTGTCGTACCAGCGGGAGGCGGCTTCGGGCTTGCCGTCCAGTTCTTCCACCCGCCCGAGATAATAGGCGGCATCGTCCCGACGTTCCTCGGACTCCCGCAGGCGGGTGAAGTAATCGCGCCCGGCCGCCAGGTCCTCGAGTTGCAGGGATAGGATCCCCAGGGCGAAGAGGATGTCGGGCTCCCGCGGGGATTCCACCAGCAGGGCGGCGAAGACCTCCCGGGCCCGCTCCAGCTCCTTGTCGTCGACCAGGAACTGGGCGTAGAGGGTACGCAAGCCCTGATCCCGGGGCTGCTCGGCCACGAAACGTTCCAGTGCCGCCCTAGCCTCGGCCTGCCGGCCCAGGTCCTTGAGCAACTGCACCAGAAAGAGACGGGGTTCGGTCCATTCCGGGCGCAGTTCGGTGGCGCGTCGCGCCGCCTCCACCGCCTCGTCGTTGCGCTCCGTTCCGGCGGCCACCAGGGCCCGGGCAAACCAGGCGTCGGCATTCTCCGGTTCTCCCTGGGTCAGGAGTTCCATCACCTCCATCCGCTGGCCTGGCGGCCGAAGTTTGTGGACCAGGCGGGCAAGCTGGACGAAACCGCTCTCCCCTTCATCCGAGGTCAGGTTGACCAGGCGCCGCAGATGGTACATGGCGCCTTCCAGATCCTCGCGCTGGAGCCGGACGAAGGCGGCAAGCTGATGCGCGGCCAGGGAATCCGGGGCCAACTCCAGCCAGAGGGCGATCCCCTGGCCGATGGCCTCCTCGTCCCCGCCCGCTAGGGCGGCCCGCGCCGCCTTCTCCGCCAGGGCCGGGTCCCGCGCCTGGCGCGCCGCCTCCTGAAAATGCCGGAAGGCCGCCGGATGCTGACCCCGCTGGGCGGCGATCTGGCCGGCCAGGACCTGGAACATCAGTTCCCGGGTGAGCCCGGTAGGCGGGTCCTCCACCGTCTCCGGCGCGACCGGATCGACCAGCACCGCCCCCATGGACGCCGAGGCCGGCGCCGTCCCGGCCGGGCCTGACCCCGGCCCCAACGGCGGAGCGGAAGGCAAAGGCGCGGGCACGACGCCAGGCGAGGACTCCATGGCGCCGGCCACGTCCGGCAGCAGCAAGGCCCGGGAACCCAGCAGGGCGATCAGAAGGTAGACTAGGCGCATGGAGATCCCAACAAAGGATAGACAAGACGAAGGATGGATGGTCATGACTCGGACCCCACTGCCCCAGGAGGGTTACGGTGACACAAGTTGCTGATTATCTTGCTCCCTCACCCCTGGTGGGGGAGGGTTGGGGAGAAGGGGTCCAGAGGATTACGATGGATGGCAAGGTTCGGTTGCAGGATTAAAAGCTTGCGGCTGATGGCTACTTGGAGCGCAGTATAAGTCGCCGGTTCCTCGGGCAACACCGCGGGGAAGTCCTGGGTGACCAGCCGACCGCCGGGCGAAATCAACCAAACGCGATCCCAAGCTTGCATCCGTGGCCCCAATATCCAAGAATCGCGCCGGATTTTCTTGATCAAGTTACACCATGACACTACTGGCCGTTGGACTCAACCACAAGACCGCCCCGGTGGACATCCGCGAGCGTATCGCCTTCGGGCCGGACATCCTCGCCGGGGCCCTGCGCAGCCTGGCGGAGGACCCGGCCCTCAGCGAGGGCGCCATCCTCTCCACCTGTAACCGGACCGAGATCTACTGCGTCCTCAACGGTTCGCGTCGGGAATCCGTGGTGGACTGGCTGGCCCGCTTCCATGGCATCGAGGCAGTCCGCCTGTCCCCCTATCTCTTCACCCACGTCGACCGCGCCGCCATCACCCACCTCCTGGAGGTAGCCAGCGGCCTCGACTCCATGGTCCTGGGCGAACCCCAGATCCTCGGCCAGGTCAAGACCGCCTTCCAGACCGCCTGCGATCATGGCACCGCCGGCAAACTCCTCGGCCGCCTTTTCCAGCACACCTTCGCCGTCGCCAAGCAGGTGCGCACCGACACGGCCATCGGCACCAGCCCCGTCTCCGTGGCCTTCGCCGCGGTCAGTCTGGCGCGGCAGATCTTCACCGATCTCAAGGACCAGACCGCCCTGCTCATCGGTGCCGGGGAGACCATCGAACTGGCCGCCCGCCACCTGCGTCAGCAGGGCGTCGGCCGCATCATCGTCGCCAACCGCACCGTCGAGCGGGCCCACGCCCTAGCCGCGGAGTTCGAGGGCTACGCCATCGCCCTTACCGAACTCGGCACCCACCTGCCCGAGGCGGACATCGTCATCTCCTCCACCGCCAGCCCCATCCCGGTCCTGGGCAAGGGCACGGTGGAGCGGGCCCTCAAGGCCCGCCGCCACCGCCCCGTCTTCATGGTGGACATCGCCGTCCCGCGGGACATCGAGCCGGAGGTGGCCGAACTGGATGATGTCTACCTCTACACCGTGGACGATCTCAAGGACGTGGTTGAGGATGGCCTGCGCTCCCGTCAGGCCGCCGCCGCCGCCGCCCGGGAGATCATCGAGTTTCACGCCACGGAATTCCTCGCCTGGCTGCGTTCCCTTGACGCCGTGGACCTGATCCAGGACTTCCGCCGCGGCGCCGAGGACATCCGCGACCAGGTACTGGCCCAGGCCCGTCGGCGCCTGGAGGCCGGCAAGCCCGCGGACGAGGTCCTGAACTTCCTCGCCAACACCCTCACCAACAAGTTTCTCCACGCCCCCAGCGCCCGGCTTCGCCAGGCGGGCCGGGAAGGCGAGGCGGAACTGCTCGATGCCGCCAACGCCCTCTTCGACCTGGGCCGGAAACAAAACGCCGCATGAATGCCTCCATCCAGCGCAAGCTGGAGCGTCTCGCCGAGCGCCACACCGAGATCACCGCCCTGCTGGCGGAACCCGAGGTCCAGGCCGATCCGGCGCGCTTCCGCGCCCTGGGCCAGGAATACGCCCAGCTCGAACCCCTCGCCCTCGCCTTCGGTGACTACCAGCGGACGGAAGACGACCTGGCCACCGCCGAGGCCCTCCTCGCCGATCCGGAGATGGCCGACCTGGCGCGGGAGGAGATCGACGCCGCCCGGGAGCGGCGCCTGACCCTGGAGCCGGAACTGCTGCGCCTGCTGATCCCGGCGGACCCCAACGACCAGGCCAACGTCTTCCTCGAGGTGCGCGCCGGCACCGGGGGCGCCGAGGCGGCCCTCTTCGCCGCCGATCTGCTGCGCATGTACCTGCGCTACGCCGAACTGCGCGGCTGGCGCGCCGAACAGATCAGCGCCAGCGAGGGGGAACTCGGCGGCTTCAAGGAGGTGGTGGCCCGCATCAGCGGCAGCGGGGTCTATTCCCGCCTCAAGTTCGAGTCCGGCGCCCACCGCGTCCAGCGCGTCCCCGAGACCGAGTCCCAGGGCCGCATCCACACCTCCGCCTGCACCGTGGCCATCCTCCCCGAGGTCGAGGCCGTGGGCGGGGTGGAGATCGACCCCAAGGACCTGCGGGTCGACACCTACCGCTCCTCCGGCGCCGGCGGCCAGCACGTCAACAAGACCGATTCCGCCGTGCGCCTCACCCACCTGCCCAGCGGCATCGTCGTCGAGTGCCAGGATGAGCGTTCCCAGCACAAGAACCGCGCCCGGGCCCTCGCCCTGCTCCAGGCCAAGCTCCTTGCCCAGGCCCAGGAGGCCCAGATCAGCGAGCAGGCCCAGTCGCGCAAGCTCCAGGTCGGCAGCGGCGACCGCTCCGAGCGCATCCGCACCTACAACTTCCCGCAGAACCGGGTCACCGACCACCGCATCAACCTGACCCTGTACAAACTGGAGGAGATCCTCCTCGGCCAACTCGATCAGGTCATCGAACCCCTGCTCCAGGAATATCAGGCCGAGCAACTGGCGGCCATGATGGATGCCTGAGGACCCGTCCCATCGGCGTGCCCTTTTGGCATGGCCCCTAAGTAAATGGCAACCACTGGCTTAGCCACTGAGGGCGTGCCTCCCGCGGATCATGGCGCACTCTCTCCCGGGGCACCACTGCCACTCTCCTGTTGGGGCGAGTTGCTGGCCACTGCCCGGGAGCGGCTGGCCGCCCTGCCCCACGCGGAGCCCCGGCTGGAGGCGGAGCTGTTGCTCGCCGAGGCCACCGGCTGCCGGCGCGAGACCCTGCTCGCCTGGCCGGAGCGCGTCCCCGCCCCCGGGCAGGCCCAGCGCTTTGCCGCGCTCCTGGCGCGGCGCCTGGCCGGGGAGCCCATCGCCCACCTCCGCGGGCGCCAGGCCTTCTGGAAGCAGGAGTTGCGGGTCACCCCCGACACCCTGATCCCGCGTCCCGAAACCGAGCTATTGGTCGAGCTGGCCCTGGAACTCCTGCCCGCGACAGTCCCCCTGGTCGTGGCGGACGCCGGTACCGGCAGCGGCGCCATCGCCCTGGCCCTGGCCCTGGAGCGCCCCGCCTGGACCCTGCTCGCCCTGGATCTCAGCCCCGGGGCGGTGGTGGTGGCGGCGGACAACCTGCGCCGCGAGGGTGTGACCAATGCCTGGATCATCCGCGCGGACTGGCTCGCCCCCCTGGCCCCCGCCAGCCTGGATGCCCTGATCGCCAACCCGCCCTACATCCCCAGCACCGATCCCCACCTGACCCGTGGCGACCTGCCCCACGAGCGCCCTGGCCGCGGGCCCGGAGGGTCTCGATGCCTTCCGCCGGCTTATCCCCCAGGCCCGGACCCGCCTGAAACCCGGTGGCCTGCTGGCCCTGGAACATGGCTTCGACCAGGCGTCGGCGGTCCGGGACCTGCTCACGGCGGCCGGTTTCACCGGCGTCACCACCCGTGACGACCTTGCGGGCCAGCCCCGCTCGACCTGGGGCTTTCGCGCATGACCGACGATCAACTCCTGCGTTACAGCCGCCAGATCCTGCTCCCGGCCATCGGCATCGCCGGCCAGGAGCGGCTGCTCCAGTCCCGGGTCCTGATCGTCGGCCTGGGCGGCCTGGGCTCCCCGGTGGCCCTCTACCTGGCCGCCGCCGGGGTCGGTCACCTGCGGGTGGCGGACTTCGATCGGGTGGACCTGAGCAACCTCCAACGCCAGATCCTCCACGACACCCCCCGCCTGGGCCTGACCAAGGTCGAATCCGCCCGCCAGGCCCTCGCCGCCCTCAATCCGGAGGTCCAGATCGAGGGCCATGCCGACGTCATCGACGCCGAGCACCTGCCGGCCCTGCTCACCGGGGTCGACGCGGTCGTGGACTGCTGCGACAACTTCGCCACCCGCTTCGCGGTCAACGCCGCCTGTCACCAGCACCGCATCCCCCTGATCTCCGGCGCCGCCATCCGCGCCGAGGGCCAGGTCGCCGTCTTCCCCGGCACCCCCGGTGGCCCTTGCTACCAGTGTCTCTACCCCCGGGAAGGCCAGGAGGACGCGACCTGCTCCAACAATGGCGTCCTCTCCCCCCTGGTCGGCATCGTTGGCACCATCCAGGCCACGGAGACCCTTAAGGTCCTCACCGGCGCCGGCCAGCCCCTCACCGGGCGCCTGCTGCTGATCGATGCCCTGCGCATGGAGTTTCGCACCCTGCGCCTGCCCGCCGACCCGGCCTGCCCCGTCTGCGGCCATGCCCACCCAGAGCAGCTACCGGTGGCTTAACGGCTCCGACCGGCTCTGGGGTACCAATCCGCTGGTCGCCGTGGGGACCGGTCGCCGAAGGCTACCGCCGCTGGCCGCCCTGGGGACCGGTCGCCGGAAGTGGCCTGTCAGCCATCGATGGCTGGGCCGGGTCCACCCTGATAACGCCATTTAATGTCTATACTTACAATCCAACGCCCCCGTATTCGTTCAGACCCCTCGCGCCCAAGGAGGGCTTCGGCGGCACAAGGTGCTGATTCCCCCGCTCCCTCCCTCCCGGTGGGGGAGGGCTGGGGAGAGGGGGGGACTGAATGGGTACAGGCCCCACATGTCCGCTGTCCCCGTTCCGGTCGGGGGCCGCGCCCAACCCGGTGACCCCCCATGCGCGCCGAGATCAAACAGGCCAACATCCCCCACGAGATCTTTCTGACCAATCTCATCGCCAATCACATTCTGCTCACCGTGGGCCTGGGCGGCCTGGCGGGGAGCTTCCCCTGGGTGATGGCGCTGCCGCCCCTGATCTCACTCAGCCTGCTGAGCTACACCCTGTGGCGGGCGCAACGCTCCCTGCACCGGGACACCTGGTACCCCATGTGCCACTGGCAGGTCTGCGCCCGCCGCAGCCGCTTTTTCATCGGCATGCTCCTGCTGTTGCTGCTCGTCGCCTTCCTGGGCTGGATGGGTTACAGCCAGTTGGGGTGGCGCAAGGAGGCCGTCTGGGCCATCGTGGTCGGCATGGGCATCCTGCCGGTCATGGTGACGGTCCTGGTCCTGATCCTCTTCGAGTCCGAGGCCCTCTACCACGCCAACCAGGCCAAATTACCCGGCTGGGTGGTTGAGCGTCATCCCCCGCCCCCTGGGATGACCCCCATCGAGGAGGTCAAGCCGCACTACTACGATTGAGCTTGGGGACAGTGGCCGCTGGGTTCAGGGTGCCTGGGTCTCCTTGGCGATGAGCTGGTCCATGACCTTGACCAGGCCGTCACGACTGCCGGCCTGAGCGGGACTGGTCCGATACTTGCCATTCACCACCACCGCGGGGACGCCGTCGATGCCATATTGGCTGGTGGCTTGGCGGGCGCGATTGACCTTCATGTTGACATCGAAGGAATTCAGGGCCTTGAGGAATTCTGGGCCATTCAGGCCCGCCGCCTCAGCCACGACGACCACGGCGGCTTCGTCCGTGATCTTCTGTTTCTTCACGTGCAGCGCATCGAACATGGCCTGGGTGAAGGACTCCTGGGCCCCAAGCAGGTCGGCGGCGAAGAAGGCGCGGGCCATGAGGTCGGGCTTGGGCCCGAATACCGCCGGCATGCGCCGGAAGGCCACGTTCGCCGGCAGGGTCTGGCGCCACTGGGCCAGGGTCGGTTCGAGGTGGAAGCAATGGGGGCAGGTGTACATGAAGACCTCCACCACCTCGATCTTGTCGCCGGTCTCCGTCGGTTGGGGATTGGAAAGCACGGTGTAATCGAAGCCCTCCTCGGCGGCCCAGGCCGGCAAGGACAACAGGGCGGCGAACAACAGGAAGCACAGGGAACGCAGGGTCATGGCGATGATTCCTTACAGGTAAGTGAGTTGCCCAAGGGAAGCTGGACAGTCGGGAAAAGATTCCGGCCCTTAACCGGGGAAGATCCTTGGAGCGGGTACAACCCCGCGAGGTTCCGGCTTCGACCCGCACCGCCCGGGGATCGTTCCGCAAAAACCGGCGCAAGTCCCATTGCCCATCTCTCCGCCCATCGGGCCATGGTTCTTCCCGGCGCGACGGATGACGGCTGCCAGTAATCTCCTGTCATTCCGGACTCAGGACCAGGCGTAGTCCACCCAGAGGCCGAGAAAGAGGGCCAGGCCCAGGGTATTGTTGTTGAGAAAGGCCCGAAAACAGGCGGCGGGTTCACGGTCGCGGATCAGCACCTGCTGGTAGCCGGCGAGGCCGGCGGCCACCGCGAGACCGAGCAGGAACCAGGCGCCCCGCCCCGCCTCCAGGCCAATATGGGCCATGAGGGCGAGAAAGACCAGTTGCAACAGGCCGATGATCAGCCGGTCGTGGCGGCCGAAGCGGATGGCGGTGGACTTGATGCCGATGACCAGATCGTCATCGCGATCGACCATGGCGTACTGGGTGTCATAGATCAGGGCCCAGATCAGGGTGGCAAGGAAGAGCAGCCAGCCCTGGAGGGGAATGGTGCCGAGGACGGCGGAGTAGGCCATGGGCACCGCCCAGCCAAAGGCCGCGCCGAGGAAGACCTGGGGCCAGTGGGTGAACCGCTTCATAAAGGGGTAGAGGGCCGCCAGGCCCAGGGCGACCGGCGACAGGGCGATGGTCAGCCAGTTCAGGGGCAGGGCCACCAGGAAGGCCACCAGGCTCAGCACCAGGAAGACGCCCAAGGCCTCCCGGGGGCTGACCAGCCCGGTGGCCAGGGGCCGCTCCCGGGTGCGTCGCACCCGGCCATCCCAGTCGCGATCGGCATAGTCGTTGATGGCGCAGCCGGCCGAGCGCATGAGAAAGACCCCGGCGATGAAGATCAGGACCACGGACCAGGGCGGCTGGCCCTCCCCCGCCAGCCAGAGCGCCCAGAGGGCCGGCCAGAGCAGCAGCAGACTGCCGATCGGGCGGTGAAACCGCACCAGCAGGGCGTAGGCGCGTAGGCGCTCCCGCCAGTCCAGGGGCGCCGGGGGCTGGGTGTTCGCGGCCAGGGTCATGGGGGAGATCAGCGGCTGCCTGTGCGGATGGGTCAAGGGGCGGATTTGGGGGCATCGGTCCCCGTCAGACCCGCCCCCGTTAGGTCGCGGAGCGGTTCTGAATTATGACACAGGGCCGCGGAGGGACGCAGGGTCCAACCGGGCCGGGAGGCTCAGACGCCGCCCAGGGACTCACGGCTTCCCAACCAGCGGGCGATCAGCGGGTCCACCCGGTCCGGACACTGGTCCAGGAGCCAGTCCGCCGCGCGGCGGGCCGCCGCCAGCAGGGACTCGTCGGCCGTGGGATCGGCAAGGCGGAACTGCGTCTCGCCGGTCTGGCGGCGGCCCAGGACCTCACCCGGCCCGCGCATCGCCAGGTCCTGGCGGGCGATCTCGAAGCCATCCGTGCTGCGCCGCAGGAGTTCGACGCGCTCCCGGGCCGCCGCCGTCAGGGGGGCGTGGTAGAGCAGCAGGCAGTGGCTGGCCTGGGACCCCCGTCCAACCCGGCCGCGCAACTGGTGCAGTTGGGCCAGCCCCAGGCGCTCCGGATTCTCGATGATCATCAGGCTGGCATTGGGCACGTCCACGCCGACCTCGATGACCGTGGTCGCCACCAGCAGATCGACCTCTCCGCCGGCGAACTGGCTCATCACGGCCTCCCGCTCCGCCGCCTTCTGACGGCCATGGGCCAGGCCGACACGCAGGCCCGGCAGGGCCTGACTCAGGGCCAAGGCCGTGTCCTCCGCCGCCTGGCACTGCAGGACCTCGGACTCCTCGATCAGGGTGCAGACCCAATAGGCCTGGCGTCCGCCCTGGCAGGCCTCCCGCACCCGCGCCATGACCTCCTCGCGGCGGTGGTCCGCCACCGCCACCGTGGTCACTGGCGTGCGCCCCGGGGGCAACTCGTCGATGACCGACAGGTCCAGGTCGGCGTAGAGCGTCATGGCCAGGGAGCGGGGAATAGGGGTGGCGGTCATGATGAGCTGATGGGGCGCCCCGCCCGCCACGGCACCCTTTTCGCGCAGCTTGAGACGCTGGTGGACACCGAAGCGGTGCTGTTCGTCGACGATCGCCAGGCCCAGATCCTGAAAGACGACCTCGTCCTGAAACAGGGCATGAGTGCCCACCACGATCCGCGCCTCGCCGGTGGCGATGCGCGCCAGACGTTCCTCCCGTTCCCGGCCCTTGTGCCGCCCGGTGAGCCAGACGGGCTCCAGGCCCAGGGGCCCGAGCCAGGCGGACAGGTTGCGTCGGTGCTGCTCGGACAGGAGTTCGGTGGGGGCCATTAGCGCCACCTGGCAGCCCGCCTCCACCGCCTGCAGGGCGGCAAGGGCCGCCACCACCGTCTTCCCCGACCCCACGTCCCCCTGGAGCAGGCGCAGCATGGGGCGTGGCCGGGCCAGATCGGCGGCGATCTCCCCCAGGACCCGCTCCTGGGC
>JAGVUH010000625.1 GCA_019136395.1 Gammaproteobacteria bacterium | reverse complement strand
CCGTTTGCGCGGTAAGCACAAGCCCTGCTACACGCCCCACGTGGATACGGGTGACTACCTGGTGGTCGTCAACGCGGACAAGGTGCGCGTGACCGGCAACAAACTCGCCGACAAGATTTACTACCATCACACCGGTTTCATTGGCAGCCTCAAGTCCATCTCGCTGGAGAAGCTGTTGGCCAAGGCCCCGGAGCGTGTGATCAACCATGCCGTCAAGGGCATGATGCCCCGTGGTCCCCTGGGTAGTGCCATGCTCTCCAAGCTGCGGGTCTACGCCGGCCCCGAACATGCCCACGCCGCCCAGCAGCCCAAGCCGCTGGATTTTTAGGATCAGGTAACCTCTCATGTCGCAAATTCATTACGCCACTGGTCGCCGCAAAAGCTCCGCGGCCCGTGTCTATCTGACGACCGGATCAGGCAAGATCGTCGTCAACGACCGTCCCCTTGACAACTTTTTTGGCCGCGAGACGGCGCGGATGGTCGTGCGTCAGCCCCTCGAAACCGTCGACATGCTGAATCGGGTGGACGTCAAGGTTAGCGTCACGGGTGGTGGGACCACGGGTCAGGCGGGCGCCATCCGTCATGGTATCGCCCGGGCCCTCGTTGAGTATGATGAGGCCATGCGCCGTCCCTTGCGTCAGGCGGGCTTCCTCACTCGCGACGCCCGTGAGGTTGAACGTAAAAAGGTCGGTCTCCACAAGGCGCGCAAGCGTCCGCAGTACAGTAAGCGTTAAGGCTGGCCTTTGGTGCGGCCAGCGTTGTCTCATGGCCTTTCCCCCGCGTAGAAATTAATTTCCTAAAAATCGCGACCGCACTCCTTAACGCTACAAACAACTTTTTGGGGGATCGTCTAGCGGCAGGACAGCGGACTCTGACTCCGTTAACCGAGGTTCAAATCCTCGTCCCCCAGCCAACTTAGGCCCGCCTCGTGCGGGCCTTGCTTTGTCCGGTTTCCGAGTTATCCGCCGAACTCCATGCCAATTCGGTTAGATCAGGCTTAGGGTGTGTCCTCTGTCGGGACGGGGATCTGGCGTGGCGTGCATGCAACGTATTGGGGCTTCCTGACGGGTCTCGGACCTACAAATACGCCGTCTCTGGAGCGGCAAGCAGGCTTTTTGAGCCGTGTTTGCCATGGTTCATCCTTGGGTCAGGGTGATTAAAAATTAACCATAACAAACGGTTGTGACATGGTTAAGTCTCGGATGTTGGGTATCCGCAACAGTTGCGCAAACTGTATCTTTTTTAGAAAAAACTGTTGCGTCATCCCCCTTGCTGGTCTATCATTCTCCTCACACGCATAACGCGTATAGCTTTTCAGCAGTCCATACTGGCAAATCAGCAACAGTGGAGAAAACCATGAACAAGAAACTCGTAACCCTGGCCGTCGCCGCCGCCATGGTCGCGCCCGCGGCCGCCATGGCCGATGCCACCCTCTACGGCAAGTTGAATGTCGGCATCAATTATGTCGATCAGGAAAATGGCTTCGAGGGTTGGGGCCTGAGCGATAACAAGGCGGTCCAAGGCTGGCAGGCTGGGGGAACAGGTCTTCCTCGCATTCCCTTCATCACGACTCCCCAGGGCCCTGCCAACCGCATCGGCGTAAAAGGTTCCGAAGACTTGGGTAATGGCCTGAAAGCCATTTATCAGATTGAATTGGGTTTCTCGCTCTCTGACAGCGCTAATACCCCTACCTCGGGCAACGAAACGATCACTATGCGTAATACCTTTGCCGGCCTCTCCGGCGGCTGGGGTACCTTGCTTGCTGGTCGTCACGATACCCCCCTGAAGATTTCTACCGGCCCCCTAGATCTGTTCGCCGATACCCTGGCTGACTACAACAACACCGTTGGTTTCCAGGATCTGCGTGCCGATAACGCCATTGCCTACATCAGCCCCAGCTTCTCTGGTTTCACCTTTGCGGCTGCTGTTCATGCCGGTGGTGGTGCCTGTTATCCGGGTAGCACCTCTTGCTACAACCCGGAAGTGGATAGCCTTGCTGAAGCCTACTCCTTCGCTGGTATCTATAAGAATGGCCCCTGGTATGCTAGCTTGGCCTACGAAGGTCTGAACAAGGACATGGGTGTTGCCATCGCTGGTCTCGACGCTGAGACCTGGGGTAAGTGGCGCGTTGGGTTGGGTATTCTTGACTGGAACGGTTTTACCCTTACCGGTATTTATGAAGGCTGGCAGGATGGTCTCTGGCTGGATGGCCACGATGCGAATCTCTGGAATGTTCAGGCCGGCTACACCTTCGGTAACTTCATGGTCAAGGCCATGTACGGTAGCAATACCCAGCAGGATGGTGTTGCGATCATCGATCCGGATTATGCCCTTGTTTACGGTAACGATGATTACAACTTCAAGACTTGGACCTTCGGTGTTGACTACAACATGAGCAAGCGGACCAAGGCGTTCCTGCTCTATACCGACAACACGGCTGACGAAGTCTACGGTTACGATCGTGATTCCGATACTTGGTACTCCGAGGGTCTCGATTGGAGCGGCTTCCAACTGGGTATGATGCACAGCTTCTAAACTGATACTGATTCCTTAGTATTTGAAACGGGGCCTACGGGCCCCGTTTTGCATGT
>JAGVUH010000107.1 GCA_019136395.1 Gammaproteobacteria bacterium | reverse complement strand
AATTTTCACGCAGTTTATAATAAGTTTTTGGATGTGGCTCGAATGCATAAACTCTTATTGCTGGATTTATTTTGACTGCTTCTTTTGTATAATTTCCGCAATTCGCACCTGCGTCGATCAAAGTGCCGTTTTTGTTGTGAAGATATTTTTTAAGGAATGCCTGCTCGCCACTAACTACAGATGTTTTATAATTTAATACACCCAGTCCACCAAGAGATAATCTGAGTAAAAGCTTATTGAATTTTTTAAATTTAGTTTTCGCAAATAAATAAACATAAATGCTAATTAATTTCTCTAACATGGCAACTCTACCTGATTAATAATGATGAAATTGAAATTCTTGCTGGGTTCATCGACGCAAGCTTCATAAAAAACATTGGCCGTGTTGCAGTTTGCAGGGAGTCAAATAGCCAGGCCGCAATTGCTTGAGAAATAACAGTTGCAATTGCGGCACCCACTGATCCATAAAGTGGAATCAACCACATATTCAACCCAATATTAGCAATCGCACCCAGTACAGTCCGTTGCAAGCTGAGCATCTGGCGATTTTCAGCAAGAAACCACTTACTGCTCGCCACGCCAAGAAAAACAAAAACCGAAGCCCAGATATGAATGGCCAACACGATACCCGATTCAATGTAGGCTTCTCCGAACAGGACGCTGACGATAGGAGTCGCGAGAAACGTCATGGGTAGCGCAACTGACAGACTAAGGATCACCATCAAGTCGTAAAGTTTTTGCAGACGGGCGTAATACTGCGCTTCTCCCAGTTTCTTGGCCTCTAGAATCGCGGGAAAGACTGAAGTCACAATCACCATTGGGATGAAGTACCAGACCTCGCTGATCCTGACCGCGGCGCTATAAATCCCAACAGCCTCATCGTCGATAATCTGCCCAAGCATGAGTTGGTCGATCTGCATATACACCGTGACTGCAATCGCTGAGAGGATCAGTGGCCAACTGTCGCGCACCAGCGTGCAACCTCGCTCGACACTCACCCGCAGACTGCGCAGTGCCGGCCCTTGCCGTCCCATGACGATGAGCAGGATCAGCGCTACCACGATCGCTTCGGCGAGCATCGCCCAGACAAAAGCGATCAGTGGTGCCTCTTGCAGGATAAGCCCCACCTTGATTGCGGCGAACATTAAAAAGACGCCATTCTGCACCCAGACGGTGTATTTCGACTGAACCTGTGATTCGAACCAGAACACCGCGATGTTGCTGGCTTTCAACAGCATCATCGACCCGAGGATGGCGACAATGCCGCGCGCGAGGGCGTCATCTGGGCGCAGATAGGCGATGGCGACAAGGATCAGCAGGAAGGCGATTAACCCGCCGACCAATTGCATGACTGCAGCCGTGCCGAGGGTCAGTCGTGCGCCCGCGGGGTCGCGCACGATGTCACGCACCACGATGCCATCCAGGCCGAGCACGGCGACGGCGCCGAACAGACTGGTAAAAGCGAGCGCGAAGTTCAACAGTCCAAACTGTTCCGGACCGAGGTAACGCGCGACCCACACGCCGACGAACAGGCCCATGCCCATGCGCAGGATCTTGTCGATGAACAGCCAACCGATGTTATCGACGATCTTGACCAGATTGGGCCGGTGCGCGATGCGGTGATGGATAAAAGGAGGTATGAGGTTCAATTTGGCCAGATTAGCTCGGGAGCTTTACGGGAATTCTCCGGATCCGTACCTATTAGTCCAGAATTATAACTATTTGTATTGTGGTGAACTTTGGCTATTTTGCGCAAGGCCTGAGCCCGCGTGGAGGAATGACGGATGGCCGGAGGGGGTGGGGACGAGCGTCGGAGTAGCGGTAGCGGGAGTCGGAAGGCATCGTCTGCTATCGACTAAAATACTAGGGATGAAGCCCGGTGCCCTCGCTGCCGACCCGTATCTTAACTGTTTTGCGGCCTTTGCGGCGCTGTTCACCGCCTCGACCTGGGTCCAAGGGCAGGCCCTGTTGCTCGGCACGCTGTTGGCCCATGGGACGCGAACGGTCTTGGCAGCCTTGCCGGCTCTTGTCTGGGGACATCCCCGCCGCGCTTCACCTACCGGAGCGAAGTGATCGTCATGTTGGTCTACGATGACGGTTAGAACATGCTCGCTCTTAGGAGCCCATCCTCACATTAAATTCAAGGCGGTGATTAAACCATGCCCATGGCCGCACCCAACGCCAGGCTCGCATCCTTGGCGACAAGCACCTCATCACCGTCAACTCCGGCTCCTCGGCCAACCCCATCGCCTTCGCCACCCTCACCTCACCTAAGCTAGGCGAGCGCGCCATCCAGCCCGGAGACGAGGTCATCGCCGTCGCCGCCGGTTTCCCCACCACCGTCAACCCCATCCTGCAATACGGCGCCGTGCCGGTCTTCGTCGATGTCGAACTGGGCACCTACAACATCGACGCCAGCCGCGTCGCGGCCGCCCTAGGCCCCCGCACCAAGGCCATCATGCTCGCCCACACCCTGGACAACCCCTTCAACCTCGACGTCATCACCCGCCTCTGCCGCCAATACGACCTCTGGCTGATCGAAGACTGCTGTGACGCCCTCGGCTCCACCTACCATCTTCCTCCCTCCCCCCT
>JAGVUH010000131.1 GCA_019136395.1 Gammaproteobacteria bacterium | reverse complement strand
GCAGGTGGTGGGGCCGCTGCCAGAGCGCCTCCGCCACCGTCGGGTCGACCAGACCCAGGGTGGTCTCGCCGGCAAACAGTAACCGGGCGGCGGCCAGGGCAGCGGGACTGCTAGAGTAGCTCCCGACGTCGCTTACCGTCGGGGCGGCGTCAGCACTGCTGGCGGGACTGGCGTACCTGGGACTTTCGGGACTTATGGCAAAATTCCTGCCAGGGCTGGGGACCGGAGAATGATCACGATTGCCGTCCCGGTCGGGAGCAGGTATCAGGGTGACTGGCGCCAGCCGGCGGTTACCGGTCGCCCAGCGCCGCAGCAGGCGCGCCTCACCCAGTTGGGGCGGGCGGGGCGTCTCCGCCCGGCCGGGCCGGGGCAGCCACCCAGCGCTACCCGCCAGCCCCAGGCCCAGGGCTTGCAGCAGGCGCCGACGGCCGGGGTTCACCGGGTATGCCGGGCGGCATGCGGTCCTCCACCAGGTGCTGATAAAGGCTGCTGTCCTCGGGCTTGCCGGGGATGACGATCTTGGTGGCCTTGTCCACGCCCTTGGCCACGGAGTCCGCCCCCAGCATGATGCCCTCGTGGCTGGTCATGTCGAGTTCGTGAAAGCTGGGCGGCTCCTGGTTGGACATGTGGCACTGGGTGCAGGCGGGCGATCCCGGGGCGAAGGCGCCGTCCGTCCTGAACAAGGGCAGGACCTGGTCCTGGAACTGGGCATCGTTTTTCGCCCCCGCCGCGATCCAGTTGAGGACGGCGGTCACGCTCTCCGGCTTGGCGTGGGTGCTGAAATGCACGCCCAGCGGCATGCGGTTGTTGCGCATGCGCCGGCCGAGGATGCTGGTCTTGGCCGGCTTGCCGGGCTCGAACAGGGGCCGGGCCGGGGTCTCGGTGGAACCTTTCCTGATCCCGTCGCAGGTGGAAAGATCCAGGCCGCGGTAGCTCTTGGCCGGGTCGTTGGAGGAGTGGCAGATGATGCAGGCCACGCCCTGGCCAAAGGCGTTCGGGGTGCGCATCAGGGTGGCGATGTAGTCATAGGGGATGGGGATGTGGCGTTGCAGGATCAGCATGTCGACCGCGGCGTCATCACCGGCGAGACTGATCTTGCCCTCGCGCAGATCCTCGATCCAATCCGCATTGACGGACTCTTTCGACCGGTCATCGTCGTCATCATCGTCCTGATCCGCCAGCAACTGGGTGCTGAGAAGGCCGATCAGCACGGCCAGGATGATTCCAGCGAGGGGGCGCCAGGTGGGCGCGCGACAAGGGAGCGGGCGGGGGTGCATGGGATTCAGCCTCCTTTAAGGTTGATCTTTTTCAGACATTTTAGCGCGCCCTCGCCTAAAACACCCCAGCGGAGACTGCCCTCTTCCGGGGCGTGCCCGGCCCTTTCATGAGGGTTAGCGGTCCGCTAAGGGAACCTTAAGCTTGGGCGATCAAACTAGCCACCGTGAACCCTGAGCTTGACTCATTTCATCACGCCCGGAGATTGCTTCGATGAAACCCCTCCTCTTCCTGCTCCCGGTCCTGGTCACGGCCAGCGTGCAGGCCGCCACCCCCACGAATTTGATGAAGGACTACGCGACCGAGGCCAGCCGTCAGCAGGGCGGCTTCACCCCTTCGGCGCAACGGGGCGCGGCCTTGTACCAGCGCGACTTTGGGATCTCGGCCAAGCTGCCATCCTGTTCCAGTTGTCATCGGGACGACCCGACTCAGGCCGGGCAGCATAGCGTCACCGGCAAGCCCATCAAACCCTTGGCCCCGGGCGCCAATCCCGAGCGATTCACCGACCGGGCCAAGGCCGATAAATGGTTTGGCCGCAACTGCAAGGAAGTCATGGGACGGGACTGTAGCGCCGCGGAAAAGGCCGACCTGATCGCCTTCCTGACCGGAGGACGCTGAGATGAAAGCCCCTAATCTCCTTGCATCCCTGCTGGCCCTGCCCCTGGCCGCCCAGGCCGACAAGCTGGTGACCCCCGCCGGGGCCCCGCCCGCCTTCGCGGCGGAGTGCGGCGCCTGCCACCTGGCCTTTCCCCCCGCCCTGCTCGACGCCCAGGGCTGGCGCGCGGTCATGGCCCGGCTGGATCGGCATTACGGGGACAACGCCAGCCTCGACGAGCCGACGCGCCGGAGCATCGAGGGCTTTCTGGTCAAGCATGCCGGTGGCGACAAGGTCCATGCCCCCGTCACCGCCGGCGGCGAACCGCCGCGGCTGACCGCCACCCCCTGGTTCAAACGCAAGCACCACGAGGTAACGGCCAGCGACTGGCAGGACGCCAAGGTCAAGAGCCCCGCCAACTGTGGCGCCTGTCATACCCGCGCCGCCGAGGGCAGCTATCGCGAGCGGGAGATCATCATGCCCAATGGCCGCCCCTGGGAGGAGGAAGACGATGATTGAGCACCCGCGCCCGCTTCCGGAACCCCGACTGGCCACCCCAAACGGGGCCCAGCCGGCCTTCCCCCTAGCCCCGCCCAAGGCTCACTCGCCAGCGCCCCCCGCTCCGCCACCCGGGAGTGAGGCGGGGCGGCGGATTCAGGACCCGGCGCAGCCCGCGCGGGTCCTGATCTGGGACTGGCCGGTGCGCATTGGCCACTGGGCACTGGCGGTGCTCTTCACCCTGGCCTGGCTGACCGGTGATAGCGAGGAGTGGCGTCTGGTCCACGCTACCCTGGGCGGGGCCCTGCTGGGACTGGTCCTCTTTCGCCTGCTGTGGGGCTTCATGGGCAGCCATCATGCCCGCTTCAGCAGTTTCGTCCGCGGTCGCCAGGCGGTGTTCGCTTACGTCCAGGGGTTGCTGTCCGCGCCCTTTGGCCGCAAGGTGGAGGGGGAGGTCCACGAGTTCCTGGCCACGGCCATGCTCTGGATCGTCATCATCCATATCCTGGGCGTCCTGGTCAGCAGCCTGGCGCATGGCGAGAACCTGATCGCGGCCATGTTCAACGGCTACAAGCGGGGTCGCCCCGCGGAGGCGATCACCAGAACTTATGGGCTGTTAGTCCCCCTGGTACTGGCCTGGAGCGGGTTCTGCGCCTGGCTGGTCACCCGCTGAGGCGTCATCGTTTAGCCCCCTCTCCCCAACCCTCCCCCGCCGGGGGGAGGGAGCGAGATAATCAGCACGTTGTGCCAACGAAGCCCTCCTGGGGCGTTTGGGGCAGGTGGGGCGTGTGAGGTCTGAACGAGGACGCTGAGGCATTAGGGGACCCGGCCGCGTGGTCGCGGCCCGGTCAGGTAGAAGATTGATTTGGTGATGGGGAACAATCCTATGCGTATCCTGCTGGCTGAAGACGATCCCCACCTGGGCGACGGGCTCGGCGTCGGCCTGCGCCAGGCCGGACATACGGTGGA
>JAGVUH010000579.1 GCA_019136395.1 Gammaproteobacteria bacterium | reverse complement strand
TTCATCGATATCACCCTGACCTCCGGCCTGGCACTCTTCGTGGTCGGCTTCGTCGGCGGCATGGTCTCGGGCTTCATCGGCTCCGGCGGGGCCTTCGTGCTCACCCCGGCCATGATGACCCTGGGCGTGCCCGGCATCGTCGCCGTGGCCTCCAATATCTGCCATAAGTTCCCCAAGTCCCTGGTGGGGGCCATGAAACGCCACAAGTACGGCCAGGTGGACGTCAAGCTCGGCCTGATCATGGGCGTCTTCGCCGAGGCGGGGATGCTGGCGGGCAAGCAGGTCATGACCGGGATCAAGCACACCTATGGCGATGTCGGCACCAGCCTCTACGTCTCGGTGGTCTTCGTCATCGTCCTGGCCATCGTCGGTGGCTTTGTGCTCCGGGACGCCTACCGCATGTTCCAGCAGGAAAAGGCCGCGGGGGGTGGCGTCGCGCCCCACCAGGTCACCCGGCTGGCGCGCTGGGTCCAGTCCATCCGCATCCCCGGCACCATGGTCTGGTTCCCCAGCATCCAGGCGGAGGTCTCCCTGCTGTTCATCGCCCCCCTGGGTTTCGCCACCGGCATGCTGGCCGCCACCATCGCCGTGGGGGGCTTCATCGGCGTCCCGGCCATGATCTACGTGCTGGGCGCCCCGGCCCTCATGGCCTCCGCCACCGAACTGGTCATCGCCTTCGTCATGGGCCTGGGCGGCACCATCCTCTATGCCATGGATGGGGTGGTGGACATCCGCCTGGCCATGATCATCCTCGCCGGCTCCCTATTCGGCATCCAGATCGGCGCCATCGGCACCACCTACGTCAAAGATTCGGTGGTCAAGCTGGTGATGGGCCTGATCATGGTCATCGTGCTCTTCTCCCGCTTCTTTTACGTGCCGGGGTATCTCTCCCGGCTAGAGTTAATCGCACCCCTGCCCGAGTCCACCATTAGCACCCTGAAGATCCTGGGCGACGCCACCCTGGTGCTGGCCCTGGCGGTCGGCGGCCTGACAATCATCATCGCCCTGATCAAGGGCATGGCGGCCCATCGCCTGGCGCAGGAGGTCTGAACCATGGCCAACCCGATGACGATGAAACACATCCTTTTCGCCACCGATGGCTCGGAATTCTCCGCCGGCGCCCAGCGGGTCGCCATCGCCCTGGCCAAGCGCTGCGGCGCCCGGCTCACCGCCATGACCATCGTCCTCTCGACCCAGGACCTGGAGGGGGTCGGCACCCAGGGCCTGCGCGAGCAACTGGAACGGGAGGCGCAGGCCATCCTTGACGGGGTGGTGGCGACGGCACAGGCGGCGGGGGTGGATTGCGCCACCCAACTGGTCTATGGCGAACAGCCCCATCAGGAGATCATCACCACCGCCGAGGAACTGGACGCCAACCTGATCGTACTCGGCCGGCGGGGAAAGCGTGGCCTGGCCCGCTTCATGGTCGGCCACGCCACTGCCCAGGTCGCTGGCCTGGCACCCTGCCCGGTGCTGATGGTGCCCCGGGCCGGGGAACTCTGGCAGCGGCGCATCCTCCTCGCCAGCGACGGTTCCGCGGCGGCCGCTGGCGCTGAGGTCCTGGCCATCGACCTGGCCCGGCTCTGCCAACTCCCCCTGAGCCTAGTCTCGGTCACCAGCCCCAGCCATAACGCGGAACGCAAGGCCGCCGCCCAAGCCGCCCTGGACCAGCTCCTGGCCAGGGTCCGGGCGTCCGGCCTGGAGGGTGAGGCCTTGCTGGCCGAAGGACGCCCGGAAGAGGTGGTGGTGGCGACGGCGGCCAGTCGCAGTGCGGACCTCATTGTCGTCGGCAGCCGGGGCCGCACCGGGCTCAAGCGCCTGCTGCTGGGCAGCGTCTCCGAGCGCATCATGGGCCTGGCCCAGGGTCCGGTGCTGATCGTGCCGGGGGAGCGGAGCGCTTGACGGGCTGACCAACCGTCTCGGCAAGGATGCTTGTCCCGCCCTCACCTTCCCGCTTGGGACGATCCGGCCGGAAGAGACGGGTATATACTCCCGGCCATGCCCGTCGCCGCCTTCTTCAGGACCGCCTCCCGGCCCATCCGCTCCCGCCTGTTCCGGGACCTGGTGCTGCTGCTCCTGTTCACCGTGGGCCTGCTGGCCCTGGTGGCCTGGGGTCTGATCGGCGCCCTGAACCGCGACCTGGCGGCGACCCGGATCAGCGACGCCACCCGCATGGCGCGGGAGGAGGTGCGCAACTTCGTCCAGCCCCTGTCCCGCCAGTTGCTGATCGCCCGGGACGGCCTGACCCTGGCGGGGGCGGAGGCCCTGACCCCCACCCAGCTCACCGGCCGGTTCCTGCCCATCCTGCGCCATCTGGACCAGATCGCCGGGGCCCTCCTGGCAGATGAGGACGGGGGCGAGTATTTCCTGCGTCGCGAGGGTGAGCAATGGCTGGTGCGTACCCGCGATCCCCGGCAACCGGGGCGGGTGACCCTGACCCGCCTGGACGTCGCTGGCGCTCCGGTCGAGACCTGGGAGGAGCCCCTGGCCTACGACCCCCGCCAGCGCCCCTGGTATGCCACCGCCCGGGAGGCCCAGGGCCAGGTCGGCTGGAGCGAACCCTATCAGTTTCAGGCCCTGGACCTGCCAGGTGTCACCGCTGCCCTGAGC
>JAGVUH010000273.1 GCA_019136395.1 Gammaproteobacteria bacterium | reverse complement strand
ACGCTCGAAGAACGGCAAGGAACGGCTGATTCCCCTGTCGCAAACCGCCCTGGCGATTCTTGCGGGACTGCCGAGGAATTCGACCTGGCTGTTGCCAAACCCGCAGACCGGGAAACCGTATGTCTCCTTCTATCACGCCTGGGACACGGCGCGGAACCAGGCCGGGGTACCCCAGTGTCGCTGGCACGACCTGCGGCATACGGCGGCCAGTCTGATGGCCAGCCAGGGGGTCAGTCTCTATACCATCGGCAAGGTGTTGGGGCATGCCCAGGCGAAGACGACCCAGCGTTATGCCCACCTGACCGATGAGGCCCTGCGTCAGGCGATGGAGACGGTGTCGGCGGCCTCCGGGCTGTAAGGGAGCGGGGGTGAGGGTTACGGCTCTCGCCCCCGGTCGCCATGGGCGGTGACACCGTATTGGGTGGGGTGTGGGCGCGTGGGTGATAGGCCGTGGGCGCGGTTGATTTTACTGAATGGCGGGAGCGAAGGAGACAGACCCGACGACGGCAAAACGGCAACTGGAGAGCGTGGGAAGGGTGTGGGTAAGCCCAGAAAGCGGGTTGAAAGAGTCGAGTAAGGCGTTCTCTATCATGCACTTAGGCCAGATCTGCACAGGTTGGACCTCTACAAGGAGCAGAGGGGCTTGGAGAATCTATATAGATATCTGTGGGTTATAGCGGCTTGCAGTAAAAGTAGCGGGGGCTGGGACTAAAAGGAGCAGGTGGTCGGGGAGGGAAAGACCATGATGAGAATAGGGGGGTGGAGTCCAATATCAATTGCAACACTTGTCAGTGAACAGCGCTCGTGGGCTGGTTAAGACGCTCCATCATGGCCCGGTAGACGCTGATCGGTGGAAAGTAGCCGTGGATCGCCCGGGGCCGCTGGTTGAGTCGCTCCGCGATCGCATCAAGCTGTTCCTGGCTGTAGAGGGACAGGTCCGTGCCCTTGGGGAGGTACTGGCGCAGGAGGCCGTTGGTGTTCTCGCAGGACCCCCGCTGCCAGGGGCTATGGGGGTCGCAGAAGTAGACCTTGACCCCGGTCTGGGCGGTCAGCTCGGCATGGCGCGCCATCTCTTTGCCCTGATCATAGGTCAGCGATTGGCGCATCGGTGCGGCGATGCGGTTGAGCTGCCGGGTATAGCCTGCCAAAGCAGAGGCGGCGGTGGCATCGTCCATCTTGGCCAGCAGGACCAAGCGCGAGGACCGTTCGACCAGGACCCCCACCGCCGAACGGTTACCCGCCCCCTTGATGAAGTCGCCCTCCCAGTGGCCCGGCAAGGCGCGATCCTCCACCGCGGGTGGGCGGACATGAATACTCAGCATATCAGCCAGTTGCCCGCGTCGATCCGTACCCCGCGCGCGCGGCAGGCGGGTACTTCGCCCTTTACGCAGGCAAGCGATCAGTTCCTGGCGCAAGGCACCCCGCGGCAGGGCGTAAAGGCAGGTGTAAATGGTCTCGGCGGCGACCCGCCGCTCCGGGGCATCAGGCCACATCATCTTCAGGGCGCCGGCAATCTGACCGGGCGACCAACCCTCCCGCAGAAAATGTTCGACCACGCCAAACAGCACCCCGTCCACCGCCAGCTTGGGCGACCGCCGCGGCCGAAAACGGCGGCGGCGGGCTTCGTGGCCGGCCTGCCGTGCGTCGTAACCACGGCTCCCCGAGGCATCCGCCGACGGGGAATGCCGGCGCCATTCCCGGCTGATCGTCGAAGGGGCACGGTGCAGCGCCCGTGCCATGGCGCGCAGACTCTGCCCCTCCTGGGCCATCACCAAGATCGTCGCCCGTTCTTCGGCCGAAAGTTGTTCAAAGTGCTTGATCATCACAACACCTATAAATGTAGAGGTGTTGCATTTGATTCTAGACTCCGCCCACCCTTTAGCCTTTGAAGGAACGACCCATACGCCCAGAATCGGATCATAGAGCTTACGCTGACTAATGGGGTATTCAATGTAGAAGGACTTGAACAGGTCATTGGAAAGAAAAGTCTTCTGGTAGAAAATCTTCGGCCCGATGTACCCGGAAAAAACAAACCAATTGTCTTTTTGCCGTTTATAGGTAACCTGCTTGGTGATCTTGGCGTTCGCGGCATCCTGGGATTCTTTCTGGAACAGGTCCTGAAGAGATTGCTCGAAGACGTTGTACGTGCCATAGATGATCATCTGGGCTTGCCCATCGGCCGAGGCGAAAATCTGCCCATCGCCATTGGGGGCTTCGCCGCGAGGGAGGAGTAAATCGGCCGGATACTCGATGGAGTAGTTGAAGCGACTGTTGGCATAGGTCGAAAAGGGTTCAACGGCGGAAAGAGGTTGACCCATGAAAAGCAGGATGAACGGCAGGATACGAAAGATGGATGATTTCACTGCAATAACCTCCTTGATTTCTTTAGGTTCAGTCGCACCAATACCCAATATGATTGAGAAGACCTAAATATAATTAGATGTTCACAAGCCGATCATCTAAGTCGAATAGTGTCGGCTCATGATGTCCTCCCTTGTTTGTTTATCCATCATGACCTTGCTTGCGGGAGGTATGGTCTCCCGCAATCACCTTGGCAATAGCGTTATTGCGGATAGGTTGCGGTAATACGTTGCCCGGTAAAATTGAAGACA
>JAGVUH010000412.1 GCA_019136395.1 Gammaproteobacteria bacterium | reverse complement strand
GGCGGTCACGGGTGGCGGCGCCCGGGGGGTGGGCGGCGGGGCGTGCAACTGGGCCAGTCCCGCCTGCGCCCAGGCGAGGAAGGCGTCACGGCGCTCTGACGACGGCAGGGCCGCCAGCGCCTGATGGAGTTCGGGGTAGGTGTGGCGGGGCACGCCCACGCGCAGTAACAGCCCCGCGGCGGTCCCCGCGGGCGTACGGGGGAGGAGGGTGACGGCGCCCGTCCCCAGTGCCAGACCCACGGTCGCCAGCGTCAGGAGCCGGGGGGTGCGGGCGGGGGGCGGCAGCGTCTGCAGCGCCGCATACAGGGCGGCATGGCGGCGGGGGCTGAGCGCTATCCGCATGCGCAGCGGGCGCGGGGCGGCGCCACGCTCAGTCATCGCCGGCCAGCAGGGTCTGCCCGAACAGCCAGAACCCGCGGACATTCGCCACCACCGGGTCCTGGCTGAGGAGCACCCGCGAGTGGGCAAAGGCCTGTTGCGCGGCCCGCAGGTAGAAAGGCGCGCCCCCGCCGGCCAGGATCACCAGATCGGGCAATTGGGCATGGCCGCGCAGGGCGGCGCGGATATCGCGCAGGCCCTGCGCCGCCAGGTCCGCGGCCGCCGCGCCGAGGTCCGCGGTGAATTCCAGGCGGGACCCGGCGGCCAGGATGGTCGTCTTGCCGTCACGCAGGGCTTCATCGAGCCGCTGGGGATCGATCTTGAAGCGCACCTTGGCGCTCAGGCGCTCGGCGGTCTGCTCGAGGATGCGCGAGGTGGCCGTGGTGCTGGAGCCGCCGGCGGACGCCTCCAGCTTCTGGTCGACGAAGCAGACCCAGTCCAGGCTGAAAAACCCCGGGTCGATGACCAGCACGGTGCCGCTGAACAGGTCGGCGCTTTCCTCCCCCCGTTCGAA
Organism: Gammaproteobacteria bacterium; assembly: GCA_019136395.1. Next base: position 15,377 of record JAGVUH010000412.1, on the reverse strand, counting down.
CGCCGAAATGTAGGCCCCGGCCGGTTGCGGCAGGACCCGCACGTCGCGCACCTGGACGCGCTTTTCGGCGTCGACCTCAACCCAGCCGCGCAACAGCTGCTTCAACTCCTCGACGCGGGCCGGCTCCTGGGCCAGCACCACCGGCAGGCCCGCCACCAGGCAATCCACGCTTGATTTGCCGGCGAGGGCGAGGGCGGCGCGGTACAGGGCCTGGTAGTCGTGCTCCCGCGCGTAGTTGTCGTCGAGGATCACCGTCGCCCCGCTGAGGTGACTGCGGGGACAGGCAGCGATGTAATCCTCGCCATTGACGCGCACCCGCACGCCGCGGCCAATGGCGCCGGTCAGGCTTTTAATGGCGCGCTGCACGGGCGCGGCGCCGGCGGGAAAGACCTTGGTAATCAGGTTACCTTGCTGGTCGGTATGCGCCAGTTTCAGGTTCGCATAGCCGATGTCGACCGCAACAATGTCCATGGCGCCTCGGGGATCGGTGTGAGATCGGCGCATGCTAGCAGCCCCCCGGGGGGTTATTGGGGCGTAAAAGCGGCCTGTAACCCGCGTTGCCCGGGAATTTTCCCGCGCGGCGGGCATGCGGCAGAATAAGCCGCAGGCGCCCGGCGCAAGCCGGGCCGGGTTTGGTAGAATAGCGCCTGCGTTTTATGCCCGCCCGAAGCGCCGTTTTCGCCCGCACGGCGGCCCATGGCTCGCCCTTGCCGCCGCCCGCGCGGCGGCGGGCCGGAGGGGCTGACCGGGCCATGGCGACGGGCTCTGCTTCGCGTCCGCTCCTGCTGTTCCTGCCGCCGGTCATGCCTGAAGAAACCTTGCCGAAATCCGATTGCGAAGTGAGCTGCTACCAGGCGTTGATCACGTCCCTCCAGCAGCGGAAGCGCGCGATTCTCGCGGCTGCCGCCGCCAAAGTCGCCCAGCATGACGCGGCAATCCGTGCCCGGGAGAAAGGCCCGGACAAGCAGACCTCCGGGCGGGTTTACGTCCGGATTCGCGATCATAAAGGCACCTTCAGTTTGGAGTGGCGCGCGATTGGGTTTGCGCGGAATCGCACCGGACGCGCGTGGCGCCGCGATACGACCATTGCGTTTGGCGAGGGCAGCCAGCGCGATCTGCGCCGGCTGCTGGCCCACGCCGCCGAGTGGGAGCGCCCCGCCGTCCTGGAGCTCGCCACCCAGCTCCTGGATTATCGCCGTGAATGGCATTACCTGACCCAGGCGCAGCGCGACATCCTGCGCGCCAAGGAGGTGCTGGGCATCCCGGACTTCTATCTCTTTTCCGGTGACCGCCCGGCGGCGCCGCCGGCCCCGGCGCCGGATAGCCCCGCAGACCCGCCGGCGGCCGCCCCGCCCGCGGCGGCGAATTCCCCCTATTCCCCCACCTACCTGCGCGGCGGCGAGCCGGCCGCCCGGAGCGGGCGCGGTCAAGGCGTCGGGCGGTAAAAATCGGCGGCGGCGTCTTTCAGCACCAGGCGCAGGGTCACCTTGCGGCCCCGTTCCAGCAGGGCGACCGGCAGGCCATCGAGCACCGGGATCAGGTTGACCCAGTCCAGTTGCAACAGCAAGGGGTTGGCCTGCACCAACGGCTGATGCTGCAAGGCGATCTGGCGCAGGGCGAGACTGTGGGGATGCTCGTTGGTGACCCGCACATACACCCGCCGCTCGCGAAACGTCCGGCCATAGCGCCGGATGGCGAACGGGCCCGCGACCTGGGAGGGGGCGAGACCGGCGCCGAAGTACAGGGTCTTCTCCGTGGTGCGCCAGCCGTTGACCGCCGCCCCGGGACCGTCGTCACGGAGGGCATAACGGGCGATCTCCGCGGCCACCCCGCCCTCGAGCCCCCGGGGCGCTTCCCCTGGCGCCAGCGGCGGATAGAGGGGGTATTCCTGGGGCGGGTCTTCCGGCGCGGACTGCGTCAGGATCTTGCGGCCGTCATAGTCGATCAGCAGCCGGCGCTGGCCGTCCTGCACGGTCGTCGTTCCCGGCGTGATCACCAGGTGCAATTCGGGGGCGGGCGTGTAGGTCGCCGGCAGATTATCGGCGCGATACTCGAGGCGAATGTCGTCGGCGCGTCCGGGCAGACTGAGCAGGAGCAGGAGGCCGCCGAGCGCGCGGCACAGGGGGGGAGGTAAGGACATGGCAATCGCTCGCGGGTGGGATCGGCCAGCAGGGCCGGGCTGGCGGTCCGGCAGGTCGTGCGGCGCGGGCCGTGCCGGCATTTTACCCCAGGCGCGGTAGCGCCACGCGGGCAAAAAAAACGCCGTCCCGGGGGGGATGGCGTTAACAGGGGGGTCAGACCGTCGGCGTGACGGCAGGGGTGGCGTCGGGCAGCGGGTTACCGCCCTGCTGGTGCAGCGCGGCGAAACCCGCCGGTCCCTGGGTGCACAAAACATCGTTCCAATCGATGCCGGCGGCGTCGTCGGGGATGGGCGGGCGCGGTTGAATGACCACCACATCCCGGCCACTGGTCAGCAGGCGTTGCGCCAGTTTGGCGGCGCTGAGCTGGCCTGCTCCCGAACGATCCTTGTCGGCGAAGATGACGATCTGTTCCACCCCGGCGGGGGGCACAAACTGCTCCATCAGGACCCGGTTCAAGGTCGACCAGGTCGGGATGCCGGTGGCCTTCCAGCAAGCCAGCGCGGTCTCGATGCCTTCGGCGACACCCAGGATGGACCCGGTGGGTGCGCCGAGACGAATCGCCCCGCCGCGGGTCTGCAGGTCGCTGGGCCGGGGCATTTCCTTCTTGGCCTTGCGTACCGGCGCTTTGCCGCCCTGGCCATCGAGAAAGGTGCGATGCATCCCGACGATTTTGTCCGCCGGGTCGCGCACCAGGGCCAGCATGCCCGGATAGTGACCATTGGCTTCCCCGTCCTCGCCCTTGTAGAAGAGGGCCGGGTGCGCGCGCAGGTCGTGGGGCGTCGGCAGGGCGTCGATGCCGCGTTTGGCCAGGTAGTCCCTGACCAGTTGTCCCGGCCCATCACTGGCCGTGGCGACGGGGCAGGAGGCGCGGTAGAGGTCCCGCATGTCCTGCAAGCACCGCTGGTCGCTGCGCTGACGCTCGGGGTCCGTTCCCCGGGAGGCCGCCGTCGGCTGGGGGGCGTCGGGGAAGACGCGTAAGGCCCCGGCGACCTGTGCCAACGTCGTTTTGAACGACGCGCCCGTCACGGCCATCAACAACTTGAAGCCGTCGTGAAACGGCCCGCAGGTGTTGCAATAGCCGCCGCCGGTGACCGCGACATCCTTGAACAAGCGAAAGGCGTCACCGTTTTCCCCGCCATGCACGGGACAGGGCCCGTGGCGGATACTCCCCGGGCTGCGCTCGAACTGGGCCACGGCCTGTTTGAGCGGGTCGTTGCCCAGTTCATGGAGGAGCGCCAGCCAGCGCCCGTTGGCGCGGGCTTTAACTTCCCCGACATCGAAGTTCATCGTTTCCTCCCGACCTGCCGGCGCAGGTCCTGATAGATGCAGGCCTCCACGTGCTTGAGGGCCTCCACGTCGTCCCCGGTCAAGCCACCCGTGGCCTGGACCCGCACCACGTCCGCCTTGGGGGCGGAGCGCAGGGCGATCTCCAGACGCAGGTCGCTGGCCTTCCTGGCCACCCCGCGCAGCTGCTCCAGCCGCTGGGGGGCGACCTTCCGGGTGATATCGAATAGCACCTCGCGGCTGCCCACCCCGCTGAAGCTGGTCCAGCGTTGTCCGGTCGCGTCCAGCGATTCGGAGAATCTCAGGTAGGGGTACATCCCCAACCCGAGCTTCGCGTTGGTCTTCATGTTTCCACTCCATGCGCCACCCGCTGCCACGGGTAAGCGCCAGGTAATAGGACCTTGGCAGAGGTTGGGCGGCCTTAACGGCGTGCCCGCAGCTGGGATTTGAGCATCCCGAACAGCGCCCCGCGGAGATCCGCCAGTTGTTCCACGTTGGCGTGCTCCGGGAACATGGCCTTCACCGGGGCATCGTTGCCGATGCCGATGCCGAAGGTTTCCACTCCGGCCCGGGTCAGTCCGTCGACGACCGTGACCACCCCCTCCATGTCGTTGGGATGGCCGTCGGTGAGGACGAAGACCATCTTTCTCGGCTCCTTCATGGCCAGGATGTGTGCGCCCGTCCAGGTCAGGGCCTCGGCCAGGGGCGTCCCGCCATGGGCCTCCAGGTCGAAGCGGTTCGCATGCTTGCGAATCGGTTCACCGGGGTTGAGGACCACCCCGACGGCGCTGCCACGCACCGTGTAGGGGAACACCGCCACCCCGACCTTGGTGCCGGGAATGGCTTCCATCGCCAAGGTCGCCGCGAGCAAGCTCTCGGTGGCCACCTCCAGCGGGCGCCCGTTCATGCTGCCGGAGGTATCCAGCAGCAGCCAGATCGCGGTGTTGACCGCGATGGTTTCCGCCTTGCGCACGCGTAAGGCGTCGTCCCCCAGGCGGTAGCGCCAGATTTTGTCCATGGCATACCTTCCGCCAAACACCGCCGTCCGCGCGGGCAGGCGTTCTTCCGCTTCCAGGAAGCTGACCATCGCCCCGCGAAGGGCCCGTGAGGACACGAGGACGTGCCCCAGATCGACCCGGCCGTATTCCTTGACCGGTTTCGCGGCGGGCACCTCAGGCAGGTAGCGGTTGGCGGGCTGCTCGTTCGCCTTGGCGTTGAGCTGATCCAGCGCCGCTTGGCCGATATCCCAGCGCCGGGGATCCACGACCCCCTGGGCGGCCTCGGCTTCGAGGCGATCCAGCCAGCTTCCCGCACCCGTACCCCCACTGCCGGTCGTGTTCCCCGCGGTGGAGGAAGGGTTCCCGGAGGCGTTCTGGTCCTGACCCTGGCCTTGGCTTTTGCCTTGACCCTGGTCCTGACCTTGATCCTGACCCTGGCCTTGACCCTGGTCCTGACCTTGATCCTGATCCTGACCCTGGCCTTGGCCTTGGCCTTGCTGAGGAGGCTGCTTTTCCTGAGCCAGGAAGGCGACAACCTCCTTCGCCAAGGCTTCGGCTTCGGCCGTGCTGTTCACGGCCTTGATCCCCTCCGAGATCAGCGCCCAATAGCGCTGCTCGAAATCGGCTCCATACTGAGCCAGAAGCACCTCGCGGGTGGCCGCGGTAATGTCGGCCGTATCCTGGCCGAGCACCGTCTCCCGCAAGCGGTAGATGGTGTAGCGCACCAGCACATCCGTGGGCGCATCCTCTTCCGTGGCGGCCTGGAAGTACCACCCCTTCATGACCGATATCATGTTGGCCAGGGCGGAAGCCGCGCCGGCGAACTTGAGCGTCATGCGGCGCTCGATGTGGATGTCATCGAAGACATTGATTAGTGTCTTCATGAGGGGATTGCCGAGGTTCCGTTCGTAGACGGCATACTCGGAGAAACAGAAGTGCGCCCCCTCATGAAAGACCACCCCGCGTGCGGTGTGCAGCGCGTGGTCGTCTTCATTCGGAAGCCGGGGCAGGTTGATGACCCCATGGACGGGGTCGGAGTAGCCGGTGTCCCCAGAGATGGACACCTTCATGCCCTTAACCTCACTCACCAGGGTGGCGAGGAAACGCAGGGCGCCGTGCATTCTTTCAGCAAATGTCATCATTGCGAACTCCAAAGGCGCCACCGTCCTGGCGCCAGAAAGGGCATGAATTCCCGTGACGGCGGGGAGCAACGGGATGCGGGGCATCCCGTGCGGCAAGGCCAGGGACCGTTACCAGATGGAGCGCCGCTCACGTGGACGGACCACTGGCGCGGGGCTGGTCAGGGTGAGCTCCGGCGGGACCGGGGGGGTGGGGGTGGGCTGCGACGCGGGGGCCGTGGCGGGAGGCGACACCGGCACCGTCGGGTGCTGGGTCACCGCGCCAACGAGGCGGTCAATTGCGATGTCGCGGATGTCCTTATTCGCCAGCCGCAGCACCAGGGCCACAATGGCCTGGTACGCGCCGGCCTGGTAGGGTCCGGTCGCCGGCAGTTTGGCGAGGACATCATCGATGTCCGCCATCACCTTCAGCGCATCGGCGCTGACGAAGCGCAGCCCCCAGAGTTTCTCCCGCAGGCGGGAGAGCACGTTGAGGGATTTGGCGGTGCATTCCGCCCGCCCCTTGAATGATCCCTCGTAGGCCAGTTTGGCCTCCTGCGCGACCTCATCCAGGAGGGTGCCCGGAAGCTCCTCCACCGCCGCCTGCAACGCCTCCGGCGCACACGCGGCCGGACCGAGGACAAAGGGCGTGACCCGGAATTCCGGGGGGTGCTGGCGGGCCGTGGCGCGGGACGCCGCGGCCCGGATCACCTCGCTCCACTCGGCGTTCTGGTCCGCCCACTGCGCGACCAGGCTGTCCCGCTCACGGAGGATCTCCGCGGCGAGCTGGTCGTATTTCCCTTTGATGATTTCCAGGGTGGCGATGAGCTCACCCGCCTTGTCCAGGGGGATGGCATACCCGCCGAGAAACCGCGTGCCCACCGCGAGACATTCGCGGTAAGCGGCGGCGCGCAAGGTGGCAAGCCCTTGCAGCTTCGTGGGGTCGAGGTACTTGAGGGTACCGAGTGAGGCGATTTCCGCGGGCGGGATGCCCGAGAGGTCGCCGCGCAGGTCCTCGGCCTGGATCTTGGTCCGGCCGGACCAGGAAGTGATCGTGAGGATGACGATCGCGATCTGATCGACGATGGTCTTGGTGACGTTCATGGTTTTCTCCACTGCGGTGCGCGGCCGCTAAGGGGGGGGAGAGGGGGATGAGTCGGGGCGCAAGCCGACAGGCTCATATCCGCCACACCACGGTCGATACCACCAGGCGGGTGGAGTGAACGGGTGAGCGGGCAATCGCTGGAATACTCGCCAGCACAAGGACGCACACAGGCGTCAGGGAAAAGCGCGGCGCCAGTCGGCGCGCGGGGGCGCGCACGCAGCGTGACGCGGGGGCGGGCAGGGGCCCGGGGATGCAGGGGGCCGCACGGGGGCGGCGGGACCGGGAGGGGCGCGCGGGCAGAGGTCGGGGCTCAGCTCCCCGTCGCGGCCGCACCCACGGCAGGGCACGGCGCGCCGGTGACGGTCATGGCGCGGGGTAACCCGGTGGCCGACCCGGGGGGCCGGAGCGGGCACAGGCGCCTTGGCAGGGTCAGTCGCCGGACTGGCGGCGCGGACTGAGGCGCAGGTCGCTGACAAACAGCTTGGGACGAAGGTTACTCGGGCGCCGCGGTGCGTGCAATGACGGCGTTCACCCCCGGCGCTCCCGCCCCGAACCGCCGGCGGCTCGCGCGCCGGCAGGGGGCGGCTTCAGGCCGTTTCCTCGGCGTCGTCATGCTCGCTGACGCGCGCGATATCGCTCAGATTATGCTGCACGGCTTCGAGGAATTCCTGCTCCGACGGCACCGTTTCGGCAGGCGCGACGTCGGCGTCCGCTCCGGCCGCCGTCGCGTCGCCGCGCAGGCGCTTGTGGTACGACTCCCGCAACTCCCGCGCCTCCTTCTCCAGTTTCTGCCGCGCGGCGCGCATGGCTTCATTGGAGGCCTCGATCTGCGCATTGGCAAAGGCGAACAGGTCCCGGCGCCAGTCATAGGTGAGCATCATCCATTCCGCCGTCCCGAGAATGCCATAGAGGTGCAGCAAGTCCAGTTTGCGGACCATGCGGTCATAGATTTCCAGCAGCAGCATGAACCGCCGGGCGCGCGGCGAGTAAATGACGGCGCTGCGCGTGGCCGCGGCGGTGTACTTGGCCTCGCCGACAATGCCTTCGCCCTGACAGAGCACATCGACCCGCTGATCTTCCCGGGTCAGTTTCTGATAGAGCTCCTCGAAGCTTTTGTCCATCACGCGATGCAGGGCGGTGGCCGCTTGCGGCGCCACCTGGGTGAGGATGGTGTCGCTGCGATACAGCGCATCCGAGAGCTTGGCGAACACGCGCTGAAAGACTTTCTGGCTCTGGTCGGTATTCAGGGTGATGTCCTCGGTGACATAGGGTTTCGAGGACTCGTCGCGCAGCATGCTGAACATGATGATCAACAGGCGATCCGGCCGGGTTCGCAGGTCGTAGATATTCCGCCGGCGCACGGGGGAGGAACGGCGCCGGGGGGGCGGGGCATCGGGATCGCGCGGCACATCGGGCATGGCAGGCTCCTCATGAGGGAAGGCGCTTAATCTAGCGCCACCGCCCGGCCCTTTTGCGCGGAATGTGCCAGGCGGATTTCGCTGATACCCGGCATTTTGGCGCGCTGGGCGACCTGCCGGACTCGCGGCCGCCGCCGCCGCGGCGCCAGGGGTGAGCGGCCCTTGCGACTGCCGTTGGCCGCGGGTACACTCCAGCCATTGCCACCTGCGGCGCGGGCGTATTCAGGCGGCCGTACCCGCCGTCCCGCGCCCGGCGGCCGCGCCCGTAACCGCTCCCGGGGCGTGAGGCCGGGTAGCCCGGTTTTTTTGCGCCAGCGGCGCCGAGGTAGCTTGCCTCGCCTCTCAATAAGCGATTCGGCCACCGTGCTCCGTTCCGCCGGGTGGTCCCTGCCTGATCACGGGCGCGCCTGCGTCCGCTCCTTTCTGATGCGGCTTGGTTCCGGGCCTGTTCGGCTGTTCTGCTCCTGACCGCCGCGTTACCGCGGGTATCGCGACGGTGGCGGCGTGTCCCCGCGCTGGCGGGACAGGGTTTTCTGGTCGCGCGACATGGCGACCCTAAGGTGCATTCCGTTCGCAACGGGATGTTTTTGGCAATGAGTCGGATCTGCGATCCGGGAGACTTGACATGGCAATTCAATTCGACAATGGCGGCGAACTGGTTTCCTATCGGCCGGTGGCCGAACGGATTCCGGAGTTTATCGCGCTGTACCCACCCCGGGAGGGCTGGGCGGTGCACAAGGAAGTGATCATGGGCGAGGCGCTGTTCCCCGAGCGGATGGCGCTGTACCGCCTCTGCGTGGAGAAGGGCAAGGACCCCACGACGATGGGCGTGCCGGCCTTTCCCGCCACCCTGGTCATGGTGCGCTCCGCGCTCTACAACCCCGACCAGAAGCTGATCGCCGAGGCGCACGCCCTCGGGAATCTGCGCGGTGAGAAGGACCTGGAGGCCCTGGAGACGGCCGCCTTTGGCCGCCTGATGACCGCCGTCGGCATCGTCGGCGATGTGGCGGGCGAGGTTCACGCCGCACCGGTCGCGCACGCCGCACCGGCGGTGGGCACCCCGGACGCCGCCACGGGCCCGCAGGAGATCGTCCCGGTCCCACTCGCCGCGACGCGCTATGGACGCCCCGGGGTGAATGAGGCGCGCCCTGCTCCGGCGCTGCAGGCGGATCCGGAGCGGACGAGCGGGTCGGCGACCCCCCCGGCCGCGCCGGAGGAACGGGCCCCCGCGCCCACGCCGTCCCTGCCGCCGGTCGTCGATGATCCCGGTGACCCCGGCGAGCCTGGTGAGCCTGGTGAGCCAGCGCCGGTGCTGGAGCCCGTCCCCCTGGTGCTCACGGCGCAGATCGCGGCCCTGGCGGAAGCCAAGGGTCAGGAGCCGCCCGTACCCACCAGCCCCCGGCATGCCCGGGAGATTCTCAAGGCGTTGAGGAACCTGTAATCCGACCCCGTCGCCAGGGAAGGCGCACGTCGGCTCGGGCAGCAGCCAGCAGGAGACACGGCGGATGAGAACCCACGTCTATCAGGCCGCCCGCGGCGTCTTACAGTTAGCGGAGGGACGCCAGGTGGACGTGCCCCCCGCCCTGGCGCGCCGGGTAGCTGACCTGGAAAGGTCAGACGCCCGGCTGCTCATCGCCCTCTGGGCGATCGCCGCCGAATATGCCACCCCGGTGGATGAGATCGTCATGCACCGGGACTAAACCCCCCACCCCCTCTAACCAGACCTCGCGTCTGGTTTTTTTTGCCGTGACCCCGGGCGCGGCCCGCCGGCGAGCGCGCCCTTACGGTCGCGGGGGCGCCGCCAGGCGCGCCACGCGATCTTCCAGTAACGCGAGAATCAGTTCCTGGCGCGAGGCGCCGGTGCCGGCGCGCACCGCGTCGATCCATTGCGACAGCGCATCAGGCATCTCCACCAGCAGGCGGCGCTCGCCCTTTTTTTCCTTCTCCATGCGGAATTTGTTAATCGACCGGCGGAGTTGCTCAGGCGTGTTTCGCGACATGGGGGGCCTCGCGGTGGACGGGGAAGCGGGTGCGGTGACGGCCCGCGCGGGGTGCGCCGGGCGCGTTGATGCCTCCAGAAGGAGCATCCCGGATAGTAGCGCAAACTTCGGTAATGATTCAACCGGCGCAGGCAGGCGCCGGTCGCCCGTCGCTCCCCCCCCCGTGCTGCCGCCCGGGGTGGCGGGGGGTTGGCGGTCATCGCGCCTGGCGGCGCGGTCGCGGGCCGCCCGCGGCGCTTAGAGCCGGTACTCGATCATCGCCTGCCGGCTGCCGGGCAGCAGCGGGGGGGTCCCGGGACCGCGCAGCAGGCGGACGAGGCGGGGGTGCAGCCACTGCCACAGCCCCGCGCCGGGCGCGTCCCGCCAGGGGAAGTGGGGATCCAGGCGTTGCACGAGCTGGACACTGAGATCGCGGGGGTTGGCCTGGCGCAGCCGGCGCAGGGCGCGGATCCAGTCGCCCAGGTCGGCGGGCAGGCGGGGATCCCGCACGCTGCGGAGCGGACCGTGCTGCGCGCCCAGCGCCTTGATGTTGCTGATCCGCCGCAACAACACCCACTCCTCGCCCACGGGCAGTAATTGACCCTTGCCCAGGGAAATCCGCCAGCGGGTGAGGGCGGCCTGTTGCGCCGGGGTGAGGGCGTTCTTACGCCACTGCACCTCCAGCTCCGCCAGAAACGCGCGCAGCGGGGCGGTCGCCCCGCTGGCGGGCGGGCGTTGATGCGGATGCTGGGCGAACCAGTCCGCCAGTGCCGCGTACCGCTCTTCTTCAGCCATGATCGTTCTCGCTGCTCGACGCTGTCTCGGAATAACCATAGGACAGTAAATAGAAAAAAACAATCCCTAATCCCGCTGAATAATGCCCGGACCCGCCAACCGGCCCGCGGGCGCTACCGCCCCGCCGCCACCCGCGAATCCCGCCGGAATCACGGCGACAATTCGCGGTGCCGGCGCCGCCGCCCGGGGTGCTACCCGCCGGCCTTGTCGTCCTTGACGCCAGCGGCGCCAGCCGTTAGCGTGCACATCACAGCGACGGGTCCACGCGCCCACCGCTCCCCGGTTGTTTGCGATCCTGCGATCGCCTGGTAGCTGGCCAGTCCCAATCAGCGATCCACGTTCACCGGAGCGTTTTGCTGCGGGGTGCGTTGCACCGAGGGGACATCCTGCGGGGTGTTATTCCTGAGAAGGCACGTGACCCCGCTTACGGGTCACGTGCGCCCTATTCTCAGGTCGTGTCATGTTCGGGACGAGGGCTCCTGACCGCGTTCCTCCGCCGGTTTGCGGAGAAGTTTGTGTCCGCCCAAGAAGCGCGCCACAAATGACGACCATGTTGACAAAAGGTGATGAGATCCTCCTGTCCGTGAAGGGTACGGAAACACAGGGGACGGTGAACGGCGCACGTCTGATTGCGTCGTTTGCCATCGCGGGGCCCGAGGTCAATCTGACCCTCGCCGAGGGTGAGATCACCCTCAAGCCGACCGAGTACGCCATCCTCGGGATGTGGGCAACGGTCATGGGACGCGCGCGGCAGGCCCAGTATGCCTTGCGCCTGCTGGCCACCCCGGCCGCGACCGCCACTGACCAGCTGGAAATCGCCGTGCTGGAAACGGCCGGTCGCCAGCGGGTCACGGCGACGTTGAACGGCGCGCGCCTGCCCGCCGAGGTGGGCCGGCTCACCCTCACCCCGCACGGGGTGGAGCTGGCGCCTGTACATCCCTTGCTCCCGGTCATCCGGCTGGGCAACGAGCAGGTGCGGGGCTTCGCCGCCCGTCGTCGCCAGCGCCACGGCATCCGCAGCACGCAATATGTGCTGCGCCTGGACGCCGGGCGCCTCGACCCCGCGGTGTGGCAGGTGACGGGCACCCACGCGGAGATCGTCCGCCAACTCGTCGTCGGCGCCCCCCGCCCGCGCCCGGTCGCGATCTGGCAGCGCACGGATGCGCGGCAGAGCTGGGTGCGTCCACCCGCCGCGTCCGGGGCCTTCGCCGCCCCGCGGCCGACCACCGCCTGAACCCCCCGCCGCCCCGCCCGCTGTCGCGGGCCGGGCGGGCCGGGGCTGACCACCAGCTTGTTTCTTGCTTAACCGTTTGCGCCAGGCCAAGCCTGGAAGAGGGGGAAGGAAGTGAAAAGGGAAACCTGACGACCGGAAACCTCTTATTGTGACCCGACGGGTGAAAGTCCCGGACCGGTAAGGACTGGCGATCCACCGGAACCGAGTGTTGCGTGGTCCGGGGGTGACCCCGGCTGCGAAGCGTACACAGGGGGCGTGCAGGCCGTGTGATTGAGCCTCGAAAGCGAGTTCGCGGAGCCGACGCTGTACGAATAGCGGAAGGCCACAGTGACGGTACCGTAGCGCCTGGTATCGCCACTCCGCCGGGGTCGAAGAGCAGGGCATGTCCGCAAGGGTCACCCAGGAACCTGGGAGGGCTCCGCCGTTCCTGACCGTCATCGCGGTGCGGGCGCCGCGTTACCAGCAGCCCAGGCCCGACGGCACCTGGTCCGGCCGTTGGGAGCGAAGAGGACCCCCGGTCAGGTAGCGCCCAGCGAAGGCAACGAAGCGCGGCGCGAAGACGACGGAGCAATCGGAGTCGGCAGATAGTACCGCCGAGCGCGGGGAACTCACCCGAGAGGACCCGCGGGAGGGAAGCGGCCGACCGGCTTAGACACCTTCTGGAGGGATAGATGACGCGAGTATCAGAGCGCGAGACCCTCTCAACGCGACAACAGAAGATCGCGACACTGGCGGGCAAGGCGCCCGCGATGGTGCTGAACACCCTGGCGCACCCCATCGACCTGACGTGGCTGGAAGAGGCGTTTCGGCGCACCCGCCAGGATGGCGCGGTCGGGGTGGATGGCGTCACGGCGGCGAGGTACGCCGAACAGCTCACGGAGAACCTGAGCGACCTGCTCGAACGGTTCAAGAGCGGCCGCTACCGGGCACCCCCGGTGCGACGTGTCCACATCCCCAAGGACGGGGGGAAGACTCGCCCCATTGGCATCCCGACGCTGGAGGATAAAATCCTGCAACGGGCGGTTCTGATGGCCTTGGAGCCGGTATACGAGCAAGACTTTCTGGACGGCTCCTACGGCTTCCGGCCAGGGCGCAGCCCCCATCAGGCGCTGGATGCGCTGTGGCAGGGACTGATGGCCATGGGGGGCGGCTGGGTGATCGATCTTGACATCCAAGCCTTCTTAGACACCTTGGACAAACAGCACCTCGCGACCTTTCTCGACCACCGGGTACGTGACGGCGTGATCCGTCGCGCCATCGGCAAGTGGTTGCAAGCCGGCGTCATGGAAGCGGGGATCGTCACCTATCCCGAGCGGGGCAGCCCGCAAGGGGGCGTGATCAGTCCTTTGCTGTCAAATATCTACCTGCACGAAGTGCTCGACCTCTGGTTCGAGCGGGAGGTCAAACCGCGACTGCGGGGACGGGCCTTCCTGGTCCGGTTCGCCGACGACGCGCTCCTGGCCTGCGAGCGGGAGGACGACGCCCGACGGGTACTGGCGGTCCTGCCCCAGCGCTTCGCGCGCTTCGGGCTGACCCTCCACCCCGAGAAGACGCGGCTGGTGGACTTTCGACGTCCGACCGGCACTGAAGCCGGAGACCCACCGGGCCACTTCGACTTGCTGGGTTTTACCCACCACTGGGGACGCTCCCGGAAGGGGCGCTGGGTGGTGCAGCGCAAGACCGCCAAAGGACGCCTCAGTCGCGCCCTGCGGCGGATGGGGGAATGGTGCCGCGATCACCGCCACCAACCGGTGGCGGAGCAGCACCGGGCGTTGAGCTTGAAGCTCCGCGGGCATTACGCCTACTACGGCATCACCGGCAACGGCCACGCGTTATCGGCCTTTCGCCATGAAGCCGCGCGGCGCTGGCACAAATGGCTCAACCGCCGCTCCCATAAGACCCGCCTGAACTGGGCGGACCTCGCGCGTTTGCTCCAACGCTTTCCCCTGCCACCGGCGCGGGTGGTTCATAGCATCTACGCCACGTAGCGCGTCTAGGCTGAGGAGCCGGATGCCCGAATTGGGCACGTCCGGATCTGTGGGAGCCGTGGGTGAGTAATCACCCACGGCTACCCAGCCGAATTTGGTCGGTGCGCCCGCCCCGCCCGCGGCACAGGAGCGCCGGCGCTTCACGACCGGGTAATGGCGGCAATGGCGACAAAATGGCAGTGTCTTTGTGGACCCCCCTGTGCCAGCATAGTCATCATGCGGCAATCATTCAGTCATCATTTGGTCATCATGCGCGGGCCGCGCGGGCCGCGGGGGCCGGCGGAAGGACCGCTCGCGCGGGAGGAGCCGTGACAGGACAAGGCAACACCGCCGGACGCGTCGCGGGGCACGGTCCGGGGCGGGGGTGGCGGGAGGTGCTGGCCTGGCTGTTGGGCGGGCTCGGCGCGCTCCTCGGCGGCGGCCGCGCGCCACGGGCGTCAGTCCCCCGGCGGGCCGAACTGGCGGCGCAGGCGGGCGGCCCGCGTGGCGTGCGCCTGCTGACCTGCGGCGCGGCGTTGCGCCACCTCGGCGGTGGGGGGCTGCCGGGGATGCAACCCGGAGAGGACGACCAAGGCCTCGCAGAACCCGAGGTTCGCCAGTTCGCTGGCGGTGATGGTCAGATGGGGAACGGCGGTGAGCCCGTAGTGCGCGCGGACCGTGGACAGATCGAGATCTGCCAGGCCGCCACGGCTGGGCAGGGGGGGGCGGGACGGGTCGGTCATCGGGGTTCCTCCGTTACAAGGGACGTGCGTCGGGTCCGGGTCGCCGCGCCAGGCCTTCGCCCGTCAGAGGGGGCCGGCGGCGCTGGCGGGCAGCTGCGGGACCACGGCCGTGGCGAGGCGCAGGGTGAGCGCGTCGCGCGGCGACAGCCAGATCATGGCCGCGCGGGGGCGGCGGGTGAGCGGCGCGGTCCAGCGGTGGTCGACGCCCATCTCGGCGAGATAGGCGATCTGCGTCAGCTGCAGCAGGGCGTGATTGTCCCGGCGGTCGAGGTGGTCCGGCAGGGCGTGCGGGTGGACCCCGAGGCGCGCGGCCGGGGTGATATAGCGCGCCACCCCGGCCGCCAGCACCTCGATGCAGGCGGAGGCGCACAAGCCGTCGGTCGCGGTGACCTTGCCGTGGCGGCGCAGATAGTGCCCCAGCTTCCGCCCCTCATGCACCGAGCCGCCGCCACTTTCCAGGATCAGGCCCTCGGCGTAGGTGGCGCGCAGGCGGCGGATCACCTCGGCGGCAAAGCCGTCCGTCATCGCGCCCTGCACCCGCAGCCAGCGCCCGTGGGGCGGGGCGTCCGCCGCGGCGGCCGCCGGCGGGCGCGTC